>CAKZMA010000294.1 GCA_937127375.1 uncultured Coleofasciculus sp.
CTCCGGCTGTCGCCCAGTGGTATAAAGAAAACCGTGCTAAAAAAGCGAAATTATCCCCCTAAATCGATGCCAGACTTTCTGAAAACTGTAACAAAAGCGACAAAACTCTCCCCGTGGTAGAGACGTTCTGGCTGAACGTCTCTCCTACCTTGTCAGGTTAGGATAATCTCCCTCCCCTGAAAACACTTTAGTTTGTATCTGAGGTAATTCAGCCGCACTCATCCCATCCACTATTGTTCGCTTCAGCATCGGATTGTCTTGATGTGTAAACCCCGTATCACTATCAGGATGAAACACCACAACAGTTAAGCTGTTGTGATGAGTCCGAAACTTGTGCAAACTATTCGCTGGAATCAAGAAAATAGTACCCGGTTCTAAATTTCTGACAACCTGTGGAGTTTCAACGTCCCCTGCACCAGCCACCACAATGCCAATGCGATAGCTTGGGTGAGTATGTAAGGTTTGATTGACCCCTGGTGGGAAATACATGGCATTTAAACAAGGATCACCTAACTTGATAGGAGGGATGAGTAGGCTATTTGTACCACCGTCAATATAAGCAAATCGACCCGTTGGTTCAATGGCTCCGCCTAGACTGAACATTCCTTGATAGTTTAGACAAGTAATCACCATTCCCGATGAATTTTGCCCCTCAATATAACCTTGATTCGGCAAACAGAAGTACATCAAGGGGTGTAGATGATAATGTTCTGTGCCCCATCGCCGAAATAGCAGTGGATGTCCCTGGTGAATGAACCCAAAGTGAGTTCCCGTTGCTGGAAGCTCAAGGGAGCCTCCTTGCCAAGTTCTCAAGATGGCTGGGAAGGTATCCTGACTAAGATCCTCGACACTATTGTGTTGGAGTGAGTAGAGTTTCAGAGTCATGGTGATTGTCTCCAAATAACTACTGAGAGCAGGGGAAAAATAAAGTATCCATGATTTCTTGACGCCGCTCAGGGGCTAACATACACCCATCACTATTTAAGCATTCGACGAGAAGTTTAATTATATAGTAATATTGTCTTAGTTTTTCTTTCTCCTGTAGGTTAAAGTATCCCTCCTGTCCAATATGATGACGTGTTTTCGCCACTTCTCTGGCTTTATCGGCAATTTCTTTCGTCGTCTCATCATTCGTCAATTTTCCATTCAGGCGTTGTAAGAGTGTTCTGAGTAGTTCTCGTTCTTTCATAGCTAATTTCCCAGAATTTATAGCAATTTTTATAGCGATTAGCATTACTGTATTCGCCGATTTAGCAGCGGTTATTTTTTTACTTGGGTCAGAGGCTTTTGCATCGTAGTCTTGGGCTATATGAAGGGCATCTTTCAACGTTATTCCTGGTAACATACGAGTCAAGAAACTGGCACAAACTAACTGATTAGCTCGTCGATCCAACTGCAAGGCAACCGAGCGATTTTCATCAATGTCAAAGTCAATATCAAAGTAAAACGCTCGCACAGCCGCCGTTTTAATCCCGGAGAGTTCTGGCGCGACAGCCAGCTCACAGACTTGGGCTAAGAAACTCTGAAACTTATCTGATCCAGCCAGCAGTTGATCGGCTTGCTGCTTGATAGATAATAACAAAATGGAAGCATCTCGTAGCATTTCAGCAATCAAAAGGAAGACGTCTCGCCAACGCCGCTCAGTAACATATTGCATCAGTTCTACCAATGCCATGTCCAAAGCATTACTATGAAAAACAATTTCTTTGGCAGCGAAATATTCATGGAATGTGAGGTGGGAAAACGAATAAATACCTTTGGCTCGCTCAACTAATAAACCATGTTGTGCTTCAATAGAGTGTAAAATAGCTTCACTATCGAGTTGGAGGTCTTCTGGCTCAGATCTAGTCCTGGCTAGTTGGCGAATATAGTCGGCAATAAATTGTTCAACAAAAGATTGCCTAAAGAAGTAATCTTTTTGCTGAAAGGTGATCAACGCCAGTTGACTGAGCAAATCCTCTTTGCGTTGATGGGACAATTTTTTATAAGCCTGATCTCTGTGAATACCACGTTTAGCATCCCATTTTTTCAATAGGGCATCAATTCCTTCCTTATACAATTCAGAACGAGTACTTGGACAATCTCCTGATTCTTCAAATGCTAGACAAACGAGAGTGAGCAGGAGTGGACTTACGGCGAGTTGTTGAACTCGATAGTTCTGAGTCAAGTATTCAATCAATCGACTCCCGCTGATCGGCTTGTCGTTAAACCACTTGTTGATAAATGCCTCAACTTGATTTTGATCAAAGTCAGCTATTTCCACCTCTGTAAACTTTTCAAAGGTGTATTCCCAGGCGGCAATACGACAAGTCATGACAAAGTGGTTATGCCAAAATTGTTGAGAAAAGTCTCGAATTTCTTTGATTACGCGATCGTGATCTTCTGCCCGGATTTCATCTAAACCATCTAAGAGGATTAACGCCTTACCATAGTGAAAAAGGGTAGAAAAATCACTCACCCACTGATCATGGACGATTGGGCTGGTTCTTGGCAGCGCTTGGTTAGCCACTTTTTGGCTAATGTATTGCAACAAACTCGGCTTCCCTTCTGCCTCGGCAAAGTCTTTTAAGGTGACAAAAATGGGTACTCGTTCACCTTCAAAGTTCCCGGCATTGCATTGAATCGCCAAGTATTTCAGAAAAGTGGTTTTCCCCGCACCCGGTTTTCCCAAAATAATTAACTTCTGGTAGGTTTGCACCGCTGCCAACCCGGATATCCGTTCTTCTGTAATCTTGCCTAAGCCAAAGCGATGGAAGTCATCAGCGTCACATTCGTGTAAAAGTTGTTCAATCCGTCTGTGTTTGCGCCCCGTAATCTGCTCTAGGATATTCACGTTGGTGTAAATATCGTTAACTTCAATAGGGTGAGACATATCCAGTACTCGCATCGTGCCGCATTGTTCCCGAATACTGGAATAGACTTTCTGGCGCAAATCCTGTATAAGGATATCTAGGTCAGTCCTGTGATCCGGGTTGCCCTCTCGTAGATTCGATGCCACTCTTGAATGGGAAGGCATCGATAAACCGGCAATGTCTTGCCAATCTAAATCCAGATGCTCACAAATCTTGATAAAGAGTGGCTGAGCCACAGGCTTTCCCTTAAAGAAGTTCGTGATCGGCTGCCGACTACAGCCCACTCGAAGTATCAAGTCCTTCTGCATTAAACCGGCGCTGGCTAGGGCTTGTTTGGCAACTTGAACTCCATTTGTGGACGCTTTGAGTGACGGCTTTGCCATATATATAGAATACCCAAATTCTTCAAAAATGACTTATGGTAATAGTGTAACAAATATAAAGTATAAACAGTCTTTAGCCTGATATTACTCAATTAAAATCTATTTCAATTCGCCGTGTCATTGATATAAATCTGCCATGAATGATGCTGAATAAACCTTGGGTTAAAGGATACTAATTAAAATTAATTAAGTCAGTCATTGTTTGGAGAAAATAGGATTAAATATGATTTTTTAGAAGTGCAACTCTTCCCCGACAGGTTATCGATAATGATAATCGTGATCATTACCCTTGACCGTCAGAGTCTATAAACCAAGGCTGACCAATGGCTTACTGAAGATGGTGCAAGATATTAAGTATATTGACTCATTGACAAAAATCACATTTGCCCAGTGTCTATTGAAATATTTTAAATAGGATTTAAATATGACTTAGTTGACAAATAAATAGATTTAAGATAAATTTATCTCACTTATTACATAGGTTTTAGCATGACATGGCAATACAAATGGGTACTATCTAGTGCAGCGCGACTGATGTCCTAACGTGTCTGCGTAGTGCTATGTTACTCGCTCTCGTTTTAGGAGTCGCTTTTACATATGTACCCTGTACCCATTCAGAGGGGTTGTAAAAAATGGCTGTAACTCCTTCTAGGTAAGCATTCAGTTGTTTGGCATTGGGGGAACTTCAGTTTAGAAGAAATACATCATGAAAACGATAATCACTGAAATCAAACAGGCAATTTTGGCGGTTCCTTTCTATATCACCGTTCTTTCACCTCTTTGTGTCCAAGCCTTAACCGTTGAAGAGGTTCCCAATCCTCAACAGCTAAATGGTACTTGGGTAACGGATATGGCAGATGTTCTTAGTGATGATACGGAACGTCAACTAAGGTTTGTAGCGATTATGGCTTAAGCAGGAAAAGAGCCGTAGCCTGACTCAATTCTCAGCCTAAGGATTAGAAAGGATTTATGAGAATTAATAAAACTGTTAATCTCTGAGGCAAGTGTGGCTACAGTGTTAAGTTTTGCAACAAAAATTGCTCTTTGGCATAAAATTACCCTTAACCGTCAGAGTTTATAAACAAAGGTTGAGCAATGGCTTACTAAACATGGTGCAAGATATTAAATATATTGACTCATTGATAAAAAACACATCTGTTAAACGCTTATAAAGTTACGTTAAATAGGATTTAA
>CAKZMA010000295.1 GCA_937127375.1 uncultured Coleofasciculus sp.
AAGGAATTCGGCTATTAGAAATACCCACAAATCGCAAAACAGACGCAACGTGGCGGAAAACCCATCTAGGTGAGTTCGTAGTCAGGGCTTTAGCCTATCCAATGATGCCGCAAGAACCCTAGTAGTTTGTAGTAAGGGCTTTAGCCTATCCAATGATGCCGCAAGAACTTTAGCCTATGCAAGTTGTCATAACCGGACTTTAGCCTGGGTATAGTACATCTGAATGGGGGGAACTTCAGTTTAGCCTATCCAAGGTCAAAAGCGATCGCACTCCTGACGATAACCACAATTCACTCCTTCCATTTACTCAATTTCGTTTCAGGTCAACTTGTCAAGCTGTGATAACTTAAACGATTCTTTCCCCCAAAACCGTTTAATTTTTTCAATCAGGCTCTTATCTTTACAAAACGTCATAATTGCTCTTTTTTTGCCTCTTTTGGGAAACAAGCTACGAATTTTCAGTGGTTCTGGCGATTTTTATACAATTGTGCGATATTCGGGTATATTATTTATGGTGGGTTTTTTGTAAGTCAAATTAAACTTGACACAGCTAAACTCCTTGAATCTTGGTAGAACTTTGTATAATTCATGGTTTGCGTCTCACTCCCCATGTCCCCTTGGGCGCATATATTTTGTTAAACTTAAAATAAAAAATGTAACTCAGTATTGACAAAAACACAGATTACACAGATAAAATGGCAGTTTCGAGAACAGGGAATACTGAGGGACACAGATTGACACAGATAAGTCAATAATCTCCCCAACCATCGAATCATTTTTATCATCCTTTGCCAGGGAGAACTAACGCCTCTCTCTGTGAAATCAGTGTGGCTAATTTGCCAACTCTTCACTCCTAACCTTCCTCTAAATCCGTGAAATCAGTGTTTCCTTGTTTGAAAGCATCAATCGCTTCAATTTGGTCGGAAATGAAAACACACTGTTCGAGCAAAGCTATATCTAATCCTGGCAATAATTCACTGGTTACGATTTGTTCGTATCCATAGGTTTCCTCAAAGACAGATGGCGTTTCCTCTCGTAAATGGTAAAGTTTGAGTCGATTCGTTTTCCATAGCCATACCTCAGTGACTCCCAGGCGTCGATAGATATCTAGCTTATCAATACTTCCACTGGTAAGAATAACTTCCACCGCTAAATCTGGGATATCTTTCTCCTCTCCAATACAGTAACATTCATCCGGTTCAGCGCCCACTTTTTTAAATTGCTTCTTGACTCTGGGACTTCCCATTGGCGTGTGTTTGATTCGTTTGTTGATCAGATAAAACTCAATCAGAGTAGCCAGACGCTTTTTGAGTTTTTCATGTCTAAAAGACGGTGACACGATTTCTAACACTCCATCCAAATAGGTGATGCGGTAAGAAGAGTTGTCTCCCAGTTTTACTAGGAGGGCTTCGTATTGATTCCAGCTTACCTCACTGGTTGTGAATCTCTCCTCCGGGTCATCAATTTGAGTCAATTCTGGCTCGTTAATCAGTTCTTGGAGACTATTGATCATTGTTTTTTGTCCTATTTAGTCAGGTTGGAGTTGATTGCGATCGCGCAATTATTTCTCAGTAACTGGACAGTAGTATTACCCTTTATTTTTCTTTGTAGCGGCTGACACTGAATACAAGGTAGTTGTAGGGAATTACCTCTGTGGGGTCGGATTGGCTGACTATTTGACCGTTAGTTGGATTGTATACCCATTGATCCCAATCCCATACGAGTTGCATATCTTCAGGAATTTGTATAGCCACATAGTAACCTTCGGCTAGGCGTGCGCGGGTGCTGTCGTTGCTAAAGTCAAACCCCATCTCAAACTTTTGAGCTGTATAGTTTTTGTAATGATTAGCCAATGAGCTGATTAAAGCAATACCTAGCTCAGAGAAAAGAGCAATTGCTGGGTTGGCAATCATTGTAAATAAAGTAAGTCCGGGCTGAAATAGAGGAGACTCTAGACGTTTAAGTATACGTTCATCTTCTTCATTTTTGACATTAACAGCGGCACAACGAAATGCCGCACCTTGGACGCTTACATTCAGTGCTGTAAAAATCGGTTGATTTATATTGGCTACTGATTTCTCACGGACTCGCTGAGTCGTTGTAAAGTTCAGTGATTCTACATGATCGTTGAGTTGATGAGTCGCCTCAAAATTAAATAATATTTGGTGCGTTCCGCCACCAGGATAAGCTTCAACATACATTTGCTTGAGTATGATTTGAATGGGGGTATTCTGTAGCGTGTGGTCAGCATTAATATCGCTGGCTGATTGGATAGATAGTTCTGCGTTATTTAATTCAGGAGCTGAATATCCAAAAATATGTGGGTGCAACCAGGGTTGAGGTCGTAACCTTAGATCTTCTAGAATACCAAACTTTGTCGAATCTGCCGTTACTTTGTATTGGGCAGTTTCTAGGGCATCGGCAAGTTCATCCTCACCTACTTCCCGTAATTTAGCAGCAGCGTCCTGCGGTGGTAGTTCACCAATTGTGAGTAAGTCGTCGAACCAATTTTCTGTAGTCATGTTTAACCTTGTTTTGTCATTTATTGTCAAGTAATAGAGTAATAATACTTTGGGATAAGAACGCTATCCGCTTAACCTCCTATAGGTTTCAGAGACTGCTCAATTAACTTAATCAACTGCTTTGTATCTTGTATATCCGCTGCTGCCCTATCACCGAAGGTTTGAAAGTTACAAAGGGCTGCTTGGGCGTACAGCAATGCCTCATCAAAACGGCTATCTTGCACTAAGACAAGGGCAATATTGAAGCGGCTGTTGGCAGCACCGTAGAGATTTCCCTGCGCTTCTTCGTAACGAATGGTCTCCCGATAGTTCCGAAAGGCACGATTTAAGTCGCCCGCACTTCTGCAAATGTTACCGATTTGATTATGCGCCACCGCTAAATCCTTCACGGCATTCTGGGGCAACAGATTAAGTGCCTGAGCGGAGTAATGCAAGGCTTCATTAAGATGACGCAATTTTTCCTCTGGCTGACTGGTGGTTTGAGCTTCTTGAAAGCGTTCGTGGGCAACTCTCCCCAACTCATTGAAACACTTGCTACGTCCCAAGCGATCCTGCTGATCGCGGAGTTCTAGGCTGCGCTGATACCACTGCTCTGCTTTGTGTAGGTTACGGATAGCAGATATTTGTGTGTAGGCATGACCCAGATTAAGGGAGCAGACGGCAGCACCAGCTTTGTCGCCGATTCGCTTTAACAACGCGAGTGCTTTTTCGTAAGCGGTAACACAATCAGATTTACCTTGTTCTCGCAGAATTTGCCCCAGTTCATGCAATGAGCTGCTCAGTGTGCGAATAGTCCTGCAATCTATACTGTTTAACGTCTCTGGAGACGCAGCAAGAGCAGAAGAAGCCTGTTGGTATGCCCATTCCATTCTCGCGCGATGCAGTCGCTCAGCCTCTGCCCACTGCTGACCTTCGCGGGCAAGTTCCACGCGATACTCAGTAATGATTGCCCATTCTTCTTCACGTCCCGGTAGTGAGCCGTCAGTAGATGGCTCAACGAAGTGTGGAACAAGCTCCTCCACCAACCTTGCCCACTCTAATCGGCGACCTGTATGTTCGTAGAGTGTTCGTAAACCCTGCACCGTCTTCATCAGCGCCAGCCACCAACCATTGACTTGTGCTAGCTTTCGAGCGTATAGTAGGTTAGCTTCCTCAAGATTCAGAAGGATCACGAGATCGCGATTGCCTCCATCATATTGATTGTTGGAGTAGTTCGCCAACACACCTATTGCTTCCACGAAAGCATGGGAAGCTAATGTTGGATTATTGCCCTCATTTGATAGATAGTATTGGTCGAAGAGTTTCTTGAAGTACCATGGTAGAACTGGGTGGATGCGGTAGCAGTTTTCAACAACTCTGATCAGCATACCAACTTCGGCTGCCCGATCCAGTAAGGCTATACCAGCCTCAAATGTCAAGCCGCGCACAGTTGACACGCACCACTCTGCTTCAGGGAGACCCATTAGACACAAAGCTCCCACATTCACAAATCCTTGGAAGAAGTACAGTAAAGCTAACTGCTGCCTTTCCTTTTCAGTGAAAGCATTCCTAAAGCCGTAACTCAACGACGCTCCCAAAGACTTCGATCGCCCTTCACGCTCATCGTCGTCAATTTCAGCCTCACCAGAACGTAACTGAAGGACAAAAGCTTCAATCTGTTCTCTACTTCTCAACCCATTCCGTAGCGCCTGACCGACCACAACGGTAATAGTCATCGGATTACCGTGACTGTATCGCAACAAAGGTCGCCAGTCTTCCACCTCCCTTAGCTGATGTCCGTATTTCTCCGCCACCGCCTTGGCTAACTGCACTCGTTCCCGCATCGGCATGGGTAGGATAGTAATTCGGTGCGGCAAATCACCCAGCCACCCTTGCTCATCTCGGCGGGAAGTTAGCAGGAATTTCGCCTTTGTCTGCTGCGCCTCTCGTAAAAAATCTACCAGTTCTTGTTGCTCAACTGTACTCCACACCGACTCTGTACCCGTAGGAAAGCCTGCGACTGGCTCAACATTATCCCAAATCCACAGCACAGGTATTTGTTGCAACAGTTGCAGGGCGATATCCCGCCGTTGTTCATCATTCAACGTTAGCCAGTGAACTCCCAGCGCTTCTAACTGACGCTCAAACACCTGACCCATCTTATCCAGCACTCGCGCTAAAGGCAGATACCGCTCAAAGGAGGTAAACAAAACCAATCCCTTCACACCGCCAGTAAAAGCATACCAGCGCCCACACTCAGCCACCGTGGAGGTTTTGCCACTCCCTGAATAAGCGTGTAGCAGGACGATAGATTGGGTATCGAAAGCGCGATCAATTCCTAACAGCGTTTCATCGCGTCCCAAAAAACCCGCTTCTGGGTGTTTGGGCAATTGCCCATCAAGTCCCCTACTACTCAGATAAGCTAGACTTCCCTCTCCTTGCAAGAGAGAGGCTGGGGGAGAGGTTAATCGAATCGCATGGGGTAAAGTCTCATAGACCACTGGCACTAACCAATCTTGTAGCGTTTGTGCCTCATAAGCAATTTCCCGCAGGGGTTGGGCGTATAATTGCTGGCGTCCTTTATTAACAGCCTCACCGAGGGTTTGACCTTGGGCAAGCGCCGCATATAGTTTAGCCACAAATTCGGCAGCCGTAACCACATAGACGTTGTAGCGCATTGCCACCACACCCGCCACTCCCGCTTTCATCACCTCCTGGGCGAGGGAACCATAAGCACTTGTCTGGTTATCTGCCAGAGTTTTGCCCGGTTGAGTGGGTGCTTCTGCGTAAGCCGAACGACAAGCATTGAGAACTAACAACGAGACTCCTGTTTCTGCTAGCAATTGACCAATTAGCTTGCCATGTACTGGTTCTCGATTGTTCCGATAGTCAGGTTTCTCAAATAATAAATAGCCCCGCATCCGTTTCGGATTCGGTGGCTTTCCCGAATACTTGGCGTTTAAGTCTTCATATATCCCATGTCCATCAAAATGAACAATATGATAAGGTTTTCCCTCAGCTTTGGCTTGTCGCAGCACTTCCTCCAACCGTTGAAAAGTTGGGGGACGCAAAACATCGAGTTGAAATATCTCACGGGCGCTATCGGTTAATCCCCGAATTAACCGGGTAGCTACAGACCGAAATGGTACATCATTACCACCTTGGGGGCGACAAATTACCAGCAGAATCCGCATTTTACTGCTGTCTGTTTCGGGAAGCTGGGGAGGCTGTTGGGGATTAGGGTTAGTGCGGACAAACGCCCCCGTCTGTAATACCAATGGCAAATTATGATCAGGATTACGAATGAGTTCCCAGGGAATAGCCACCGCATCTGTGACACCCGTGACAATTTCCACACGAGTATGATTCAATCGGTGGCGCAATTGCGACCAAATTTGGCGGGTGTCGTCGTTGGCTTGAAATAGTTTCTCGAACAGTTCCACCCCAATGGCTACCATTTGCTGTTCCGTATTCGCCGCAATTGTCGGCGCAGGAAGTTGCGGGTATTCCAGGAAATCTTCCAGATACCAGCGGATTTTTTCTTGGTCTTGTTCGTTGATGTTTAACTTAAAGTAGACCGTTGAACTCTGACTCGTTCCATTATCATCTAAAGCAACATCTACTCGGTAATAGTCGGGTGAGTTTTCAACCTGTTGAGTGAGGCGAAGTGTTAACATTCACAGCATGGATCGATTAGTCATTTAATCTACTTTAACTCATGACTGGGAATTTATAATAAAATGAAGCTCTAAGCTAATATCCAAACTATGACCGTAACTCCCCTTCCACTCACCACTCTTCGCCTGATTACTACGGCTGATTACCATCGAATGGCAGAGGTCGGTATTTTAGCAGCAGATGAACAAGTTGAACTCATCGCCGGACAAATCATTCATAAAATGCCCAAAAGTCCTGCCCATAGCGCACTTTGTAAACGCCTTGAAAAATGTTTGGAAAAGCTGCTGGGGGATCAAGTCTTAGTACGACTGCAAGATCCGATTCAACTCGATACCTACTCAGAACTAGAACCTGACATTGCCGTTGTCCATCCCAATGCTAACTTTTATGCTGACTATCATCCTCGCCCAGAGGAGGTTTACCTGATTGTCGAAATTGCTGATACTACAATCAATCGA
>CAKZMA010000296.1 GCA_937127375.1 uncultured Coleofasciculus sp.
AGTTCAGTTGTAATCGACTTCAAGTTGAATCAAAATAGTTAAATACCAACTCTTACTAATCCTCAGACATTATCTAAAAAATGTCAATTTCCATAGATTCCACTTGAGTTACCCCGGCTGGTGGTACAAAGGTAAAGGTATCAGTCTATATGTAGGGTGTGTTAGCGAAGCGTAACGCACCTTAACCAATATATTTGGTGTGGCTGCGTAAGTCCTGTACAAAAAAAGTCAAATGCCAACTCTTACTAATCTTCAGACATTCCCTAAAAAATGTCAATTTCCATAGATTCTACTTGAGTAACTCCGGCTGGTGGCACAAAGGTAAAGTCAGCAGCAACCACAGGTGATGGCACACGGTCAAGAATTTGTTCGGTCACCTTGATATCTATTCCATCTGCCTTTCCACTTATTTGTAGCTGAGTCACTTCTGCTGTATTCGGTTCCACCAAAAATGTAAACGTAAATCCAGCTTCGCGATCCTGATAACTATACGCATAATAACGCTCTATTGTCACTCTAGAAAAATAACGATAACACCTGTTTGCTAAAAACCTTTTCTGCAAAGCATTTGGGCGTTCAGAAACTGATAAAAACTCATGAAATAGGGGTCAATTACAAAACTATCTCAGAGTAAGTTTTTCAGGCTTCGTTATTCCTAAAGTGACATAAGAGCGCTACGCTAAAGTCCAGTTGTAAAATACTAAGACAATTTGTCCATAGCGTTGCTGATTGAATCATCCACGCTAGAACCGTATCCTACAGAAGTTTTTCCCGTTTCTTTGTCATATACGGTACTTGTGTAGGATTGGTTGTCAACGACACCCAAACCAGTAAAAGGCTGAAGAATGGAAACAGGCAACATGACAAGATCTAGCAAACTTGCCTTATCCTGCTCGGTATTAATTTCGTAGCGATCTTCTGAATGTGAAGACATAATGAGTACACTCCATTCGTAATTAAATTTGCTTCAAGTAAATAATTGATCCGATGAGAGCTAAAGCCCCAAACAATATCCCCTTTTACTTGTAGCTATTTCTAGGCATTGCTTTGCGATCTTTACGGCTTGGTTTATTTTTAGGATCTTTGGGTTGATGCTTGTGTTTTTTCTCTTTCTTGCCCTTGGCTAAGTTTTGGTGTTTATTTCGATTGTGTTTCCAACTCGAAGAACGTTTTGTTTTTTTATGTGGCATAGCAATAAATCCCCTCTAAGGTTAACTTTTCTTCAGGAAGCGGCAATCTAATCAATTACCTAAAATTTAACCTGATAAATACACACTAGATCAAAAGCAACGAGTTCTTGGATTTGTGAGAAGGATTTATCATTTTTAATCTTACACTGCAAAAGTGAGAAAAAACTCACAATTCAAATATGATATTATTTAAACAAAGGTAAAACACACTATAATTAATCAATGGATCACAAAGATTTTAAGCGATTGTATGAGTCGCTGTATCCCAAACCCACTGAGGTAGTGAGAGATTTTCTGGCTGGCAGAACAGATACAGAGATAGCACGGGAAAGAGGTGTAGACCGCTCAGCTATCACACACCATATAAGGAATGTCTGCCACCACTTTGGCTTGAAAGACGCTGGCGACTATTCCCACTGCCGTCCAGAATTGGTTGAGCTGTTTTCTAAGTACAAGCCTGAAATAGTTAGTTCTGAGGTTTTAAAACGATATAATTGTCAAACTCCAGCTAGAATAGAACCAGAAGTTCCAGAGGGTTCAGTGGCGCTGGATTCAGCTTTTTATGTAGAGCGACCACCTATTGAATCTAATTGTTACAAGGTAATTGTTCAGCCGGGAGCGCTTATCCGTATAAAAGCCCCTAAGCAGATGGGTAAAACATCGCTACTGTATAGGATTCTATACTCGGCAGAAAAGCAGATTGGTTCCCGTACAGTCAATTTGAATCTGGGGCTAGCAGATCAAGCAGTTTTAAGCAGTCTGGAGACATTCTTGCGCTGGTTCTGTGCTAGTGTCAGCAAAGAGTTAGGGCTACCCAATAAGCTAGCTGAATATTGGTATAAAGATTTCGGCAGTAACTCTAACTGTACGGCTTACTTTGAGGAATATTTGTTGGCTGAAAAAGACAGTCCATTAACCTTAGGATTAGATGAAATTGAGCGTATTTTTCTCTATCCCAAAATTGCTGAAGATTTTTTAGCTTTGCTGCGAGATTGGAACAACAAGGCAGCAAATCGCCAAATCTGGAAACGATTCCGGCTAGTGTTAGCGCATTCGACAGAAGAATATATACCGTTAGATATTAATCGCTCTCCATTTAATGTTGGGCTAAAAATTGAATTATCAGAATTTACCCCGGAGCAAATACATGACTTAGCCGGACGACATGGATTGGACTGGTTAGATGGTAAAGAAGTTCTTAAATTAAGAGAGATCATGGGTGGGCATCCGTATCTGGTGCGATTGGCTCTTTATCACCTTTCCTGTCAACAGAGCAATTGGGAACAGCTATTGAAAGAGGCTGCCACGGAATCTGGTATTTATTGCCATCATTTGCGAACCCACTTGGGGGAACTCAAAAAGCATCCAGAACTGAAAGAGGCAATGAGACAAGTGGTAGTGGCAACTAAACCCGTGCGATTAGATCAAAAACAAGTATTTCAGTTACGAAGTATGGGATTAGTTGAGTTACAAGGTAATAAAGTGATTCCTCGTTGCAGCTTATACCATCAGTATTTCCGTGATCACCTAGATTGAAAGTGAGTAACCCACCACCTAATTCAACCTATAAATATAAAGTTGGGGGAACTCTATCTCCTGATGATCCCGCTTATATTTATGTGAAGCGACAGGCAGATCAAGAACTGTATAAAAACTTACAAGAGGGGGAGTTTTGCTATGTGCTGAACTCCCGACAGATGGGCAAGTCTAGCTTGTGTGTCAGAACCATGCGACGGCTGCAAACAAAAAACATGAGCTGTGCATTGATCGACATTATAGAAATTAGTGATCAGGATGCCACCCCAGATCAGTGGTATATGGGATTTCTCAGGCGTTTACTGATGGACTTTGAGATTTCAAAAAAAATTAACTTGCAATCCTGGTGGCGTGAGCAGGAAGGACTACCACGATTACAGAAATTGAGTTTATTTATCGAAAAGGTTTTGCTTGTCAACGTACCGGGGGATAAAATATTCATTTTTTTAGATGAAATCGATTGGATTATCAGCCTTGATTACTCATTAGACGATTTTTTCACACTTCTTCGTTTCTGCTATAATCAGCGGGCTAAGAATCCTGCCTACAATCGCATCGTTTTTGCTCTGTTTGGGGTGGCTACCCCGTCGAGTTTGATTCGAGACAAAAGCCGGATTTTGTTGAATATCGGCAAAGCCATTGAATTGACAGGTTTTAAGATACAAGAAGCTGAACCCCTAGCCAAGGGATTGGGGGAGAAGGCAGACAATCCCTTGGTCGTTCTGAGAGAGATATTACACTGGACAGGTGGACAGCCCTTTCTCACCCAAAAGCTTTGTCAACTGATTGCTGATTCTGAATTTCCCATTGTTGCAGGTAGTGAACGAGAAAGGATTGAGAAGTTGGTGCGATCGCAGTTAATCGAGAATTGGGAATCGGAATCTCAAGACAATCAGCGTCATTTTAGGACAATCCGTGATCGGATTCTACTGAACCAGCCGCCGTATCGTGTACCGTTATTGAAACGTTATCAAAATCTTTTGCAAAAGGGGAAAGTTACCACCAACGATAGCGTAATAGATATGGAATTGCGGTTATCTGGTTTAGTGGTAAAAAAACAGGAACATTTAGAAGTTTATAACCGCATTTACCAGGAACTATTTACTCGGAAATGGGTGATTAGACAACTGAAAATTCTACAGCCAAACCCGCCAGTATGGACAGTACTGCTAGCCAGTTTGGTGATCGCAGCTTTCCTGATAGGAGTGCGCGAGCTAGGAATACTCCAAGTTTGGGAGTTTCGGGCTTTCGACCAGCTACTGCGATTGCGACCGCCAGAAAAACCAGACCCGCGTATTTTAGTGGTTGAAGTTACTGACAGTCATCTCAATGAATATGGAAATCCCATCCCGGATGCTATTTTAGCCCAAGCGATTGAAACGCTTGAGTCTTATCAACCGCTAGTAATTGGCTTGGATATTTTTCGCGATCGCCCAGTAGAACCGGGTCATTCCAAATTAGCCTATCATTGGCAGCACAATGACCACCTCATTGCCCTGTGTAGTGTTAGCAATGCCGAAGACCCAAATAAACCAGGAATTTCACCACCTCAAGAAGTTCCAGCAAACCGCATTGGTTTTAGTGATGTGATAGTAGACCCTGATGGAGTTGTCCGTCGCCATCTGTTGTTTATGGATATAGAAGCCGATTCGCCTTGTCTCACTCGATTCTCCCTCAGCTTCCGGCTGGCAGAGCGTTACCTACAGGCAAAAGGCATCAAACCCCAAAATACACCAGAAAATCACCTGAAACTAGGAGACAGAGTTTTTCAGCCCTTAGAAGGGAGGACAGGCTTTTATCGATGGGAGCAATTGGGAGGATACCAACTGCTACTAAATTACCGCTCTGCCAAAACTGTTGCTCGGCGAGTCAAGCTCACAGATATTCTCAATGCACAAATCCAACCGAATTCGGTAAAAGATCGAATTATCCTGATCGGTAAAACGGCTCCCACAGATTCCGATGATTTCCCCACACCTTACAGTGCGGGTCAGTGGCTTCATCCGGAAATGCGAGGGGTGATTATTCAGGCGCAGATGGTTAGCCAGATTCTCACTGCTGTTCTAGATAAACGCCCTTTGCTTGAGTTTTTGCCATTATGGGGTGAAGTGATTTGGATTTGGGGATGGTCTTTGGTCGGAGGGTTAGTAGCCTGGCGCATCCAGTCGGGAATACGCTTGGCAGTGGTTGGGGGAAGTGCCATTAGCACTTTGTATGGGATTTGCTTTGTGTTTTTGCTTCAAGGTATTTCCATGCCGCTAGTTCCATCAGGGTTGGCTTTAATAATGACAGGTGGGGGTGTAGTGATTTACGCTGTATATAGAAATTCTACAGTCACTGACTGTTGGAGACCTCTGGAGTCCGAAAAGGAGTCAGAGCAGTAGATGCATTTACCTTGGCTGACCGTTGGCTTAACTTTGACTTGGGGACTGTTTAGCTTTACGAGTAACTTTCAGTTACAGGCAAAGCCTATCGCAAGAACCCTAATACCTGTTACTCAAAGCTTGTTTAGGTTATCGCTAAACTTTGAGCCGCCCACCGATGGCAGGATTCCCCGCCAGGGACGCAGAGATGCTGGAAGCCGTCCTGGGTGTCCTCCAGTGGATAAACCTCTTACAGCGTTGGTACCTGAATATGACTTGGGGTTAACAGTTGAAGAACATCCCACCTTTTGGGTTTACATTCCTTATCCATCCCAAATTTCCCACTCTGCCAAATTTGTACTCTGGGATGACAAGCAGGATAAGGTTTATGAAACGACTTTTCAGCTTAAAGATACCCCAGGAATTATTAGTTTATCCCTGCCGAAATATATATCGTTAGATATTAGCAAAATATATAAGGGAGCGTTCTTTTTTAAGTGCGGTGACATTGGTTTAGCTAACGTGCAATGGAAGGTAAAGCGGGTTACACTCTCTGCTAGTCTCAGGAGTCAATTAGAGAGAGCGACATCACGAGAACGTATTGCGCTTTATGCAACTAATGGTTTATGGCACGATGCATTGACTGAGTTAGCTCAACTCCGTCGTCGTAATCCTCAAGATGAAATACTGGCTGTTGATTGGACTGAGTTATTGCGCGATGCTGATGTTCACTTGGACGATATGGTCGAAGTTTCTATTGTAGGGTGCTGTATTCCTGAGAGGTAACTGTTATGCGATGGTCAAAAGTTGGCTTGACGTTGTTTGTCTCTTTGCTAGTTACGAGCTTAATGCCTTTCCAGTCTATATTTAGAGAAGTTTTTCAAGGTTCTCAGGTGTTCGCTCAAGCACTAGATGCTCGCACAACGGAAGCAGATAGACTCTTACAACAGGGTATTGAACAGTCTGAAGTGGGTCAACTAGAAACGGCGTTACAATCACTACAGCAAGCCTTGGATATTTATAGGGAAATTGGCAAGCAAAACGGCGAACAAAGAATTAGAAGGCGGGAAGGGGTGACCCTAGGTTCCATGGGTCTAGTTTTGGGAAGATTAGGAGAATACAATCAGGCGGTCAATTTTTGTCAAAAGTGGTTAGATATCGCAGAAATACAGGCTGAGAAAAAAGATGAAGCGGCTGCATTATTGTGCTTGGGGGTTAATTATATTGAGTTAGAGAAACCAATTCAAGCTATTGAAAAAATGAAGCAAAGTTTAGCACTTACACAAGAAATTGGATACCTTGAGGGAGAAAGACAAGCACGGGCTAGCTTAATAATATCTTACTTAAAATTAGACGATTATGCTAAAGCTACTAATTACTCTCTACAGAATACAGAAGAATTAGCACTTGAGTTTAACAATTTTATACGGGACACATACAGCTTTGTCATTGAGTCCCTAGAGTTGGAATTATCCATGGTACAAGAAACAAATAATTTAGTAAATTATCTATGGGGTCAAGGTAGTGTTGAGGAACGCCTAGTAGCTGAGCAGACGAGTAAAGCTTTACAGGATATTGAAAATCGGATAAGGCAATTAATTCAAAATCGAGTTGGTTTGTATGAAGTAAATCAGGAACTTAAGACAATTGTTGAGTCATTGCAAAACGCTCTAGATATGACGCAACCTTTAATGAGCGAGATTAGTGATTCTCAGCGATTGAGCAACGAATTTCAGGAATCTATAGAGATTTTAAAAGAAAAATCACACCAGATTAAAGATAATAATATATATATTCAAAATAATTTCATAAACCAGATTAAAAAATTTATTACATTATATGAGTCTAATTTAACCTTGGCTCGCAACACCAATGATTCTTTGGCAATAGGAAGTGCTTTATCTAGTTTGGGAAATGTTCTATTTTTATCGGGTAACCTTGTGGAAGCTGAAACAAAATTACTAGAAGCCGTTGATTTTTTTGAATCGATACGAGCAGGATTGTATAATGATACCTATAAAGTATCAATATTTGAAACCCAGGCTAATACCTACAGCAGGCTGCAAGAAGTTCTTATTGCTCAGAATAAAACGAATCAAGCCTTAGAAATTGCTGAACGCGGACGTGCGCGGGCTTTGGTGGAGTTATTAACATCTCGCCTGTCTCAAAATAATACGAATTTATCGTTGACTAATCCACCTTCTCTTCAAAAAATTAAGCAAATTGCTAAGGAACAAAAGGCTACAGTAGTTGAGTATTCGGTTATTCAAGGAACAATAGATGCGAAACTATTTATTTGGGTCATTCATCCAACAGGTGAAGTAGAATTCCGTCAAGTAAAGTTCCAGGGAGGACAATCAAGTTCTCTCGAAGAACTCGTTGCTGAAACTCTCGAATTTATGGGTGTAAGAATTCGCGGAAATCAACCTGATAGCGTTGAAACCATTTCACCTTCTGTTGAACCTAACTATCGCTTACAGAAACTCCATCAACTGCTTATCGAACCCATTGCTGATTTACTGCCAACCCACCCAAATGATCGTGTCATTTTCATCCCCCACAGAGAACTATTTGCCGTTCCATTTCCAGCATTGCAAGACTCAAATGGCAAATATTTAATTGAAAAACATACGATTCTCACTGCTCCTTCTATCCAAGTGCTAGAATTAACTCACCAGCAACGGCAACGAATTCCAAGTCAAGCTAAAAGCAGTCTCGTAGTCGGCAATCCTACAATGCCTAAAGTTCAACCCTCCGATGGAGGAGAACCTTATCAGTTAGCATCTCTAGAGGGTTCAGAACGGGAAGCACAAGCGATTGCCTCTTTGTTGAATACCAAGCCCTTGATTGGCGATCAAGCGACCAAAGCCACCATCCTACAACAACTGCCTCAAGCCCGAATTGTTCATCTAGCCACCCACGGCTTACTCGATGATATCAAAGGATTGGAAAGTGCGATCGCTCTTGCTCCTTCTGGGGGGGATAACGGTTTGCTCACTGCTGAGGAAATTTTTGACTTGAAGCTTAATGCTGAATTAGTTGTTCTGAGTGCTTGTAATACGGGTCAGGGTCGAATCACAGGGGATGGCGTGATTGGTCTATCTCGCTCACTGATTTCCGCAGGCGTCCCCAGCGTAATTGTATCTTTGTGGTTTGTGCCGGATACTCCTACAGCTTCCTTAATGACCAATTTTTATCGCCATCTACAGCAGAATCCTGATAAAGCCCAAGCTTTGCGTCAAGCAATGTTAACGACAATGAAACAACATCCCGATCCCAAAGACTGGGCAGCTTTTACTCTAATTGGCGAAGCAGAGGGGAGCATCCCGCTTGGGAAAAAGCATTACCCAAATTGAGAGCGCTGCAAGGATTTCATCCAAAGTAAGTAGGTTGGAAAAAATAAACTCAACTATAGTGTTTTTAGATGATTCGTGTACAGCCAAAGCACTGAAAACATTACTGGGCAAGGGGTGCTTGTTTACATCCCAAATAAAAATACTATATAGCATTTGTAAATGAGTTGTAAACATAGGAGGTCTTTTCTTAGATTACTTAAAAACCCTGTATCTCTTTCCCCTATTGCATATTACCCATTGCCCATTGTCTTTTTACCTTCTGTGTTCACGACCCAAATGAAAACGCTATATATAAATTTATGTAAATATTTCTCAAACCCTTACCAATGACAAATGACGAATGACAAAGGACAAATGACCCCCTTTAACCTACAAGCCCCCTTCAAAGCCACAGGCGACCAACCCCAAGCCATTGACCGCCTGACAACCTATCTGAAAGCCGAGAACCGTTTCCAAACCCTCCTCGGCGCCACAGGAACAGGTAAAACCTACACCGTCGCCAAAGTCATCGAACAGACGGGCAAACCCACTCTGGTACTGGCGCACAATAAAACCTTAGCCGCCCAACTCTGTAACGAATTGCGGGACTTCTTTCCCCAGAATGCGGTGGAGTATTTTGTCTCCTACTACGACTACTACCAAC
>CAKZMA010000297.1 GCA_937127375.1 uncultured Coleofasciculus sp.
CAACAATCAACCTGAAATGCCTCACCTAATACCTGGGCAATACTCGCCAATAACGTCTGTGGATTGGGACTAGCAATGATAATTGAAATAATCTGTTGTCCCAGTGGACTCGATGAAGGCGGGTAATGCATGAGTGAATACCTCTATGCTCCTAGGTAAGAACGGCGGCAACAGTTTTCGCGAAGACATGTCCGACGTTTCACCTGCTTTCCCCAAGTGCTACAAGGCTTAGGGATTAATTTTCGGATTAGTCTTCAGACATCAGTCAAAGGATGGATTGTTGAAACGGTTGCTGCTGATACAACTGGCTCAAAGATAGATGGTCATACTTAGTATTCCCGTTCTGATAAACGATATACCAACAAAGTTCATTTTTTTGATAAATGTCGCCTCACTGCAGCGAGGTGCATGATTTCATTCGTTTATGAGCATCTCTGTTCACGCCGCGCAGGACAAGTGACTAGCTGGCTTCTTTGGGAAGCGAGTATGACGAATGACAAATGACAAAGGACAAATGACACTATTGAGATTGTCTCTGTTTTGCCTGCTGTTGAGCCAGTTGACTATTTTGGCGATAAAGGATAACCCGATCTCTAGCAGTTTCATAACGGGGATGATCCGGGTTAACGCTACTCATCAGAGTTGATGCTTTCTCCCACCTCGCCGCTATATCTAACCACTGAGCGGCTGTATTCGCCGTTTTCCCCTCAGCATCAGCTTCAATGGCGAGCCGAACAGCTTGGGTAAAGGGATCTGAAGGTGTTGCGGTTGTTGAGGGGGCTGTTGTTGAAGGTGAGACAGGTGTGGGGGGAGGAGTTGGTTCTTGAGGAGTGGTACTGGCGTAAGGAGAGGGAATTAAGCGATCGTAAACCAACCAACCGGCTAAGAGTAAGAGAACAAGAACGCTAATACCACTGACAAAATGGCGCTGGAAACGAGGGTTTTGTTTAACTTTGCGGGAGGATACCTGGGGAAGCTGAGTTTTCTTCTTGGGTTCAACTTTAGGAGATTTGAATGCCTTGATCCATTGCTGAAGCAGGTTAGGCTTACTCAGCACGATTTCTTGAGACCATAAAAGATGGTCTGGATTACGGCTTATTTCTTCTAACCATAGCAATTGTTGCTCCTGCACAATACGACTGTTGATGTTTACCCGACGAATGTTACGCGGCGCAATATCTTCCAGAATTTTTTGGATGTGGTTGATGAGAACAGAGCGATCCAGGGGTTCGACGACAGGTGCTTCACACAACAGGTGCAACACGCCATCAGCAAAAACCGCTCGGGTTCTGACGCGATCATCGGCTAACTGTTGATTCAGAATTTGAATTATCGCCGCCACACTGCCCTGGTGAGCTTGTTTGGCGATATCATCCATCGAATCGTGCATATTGGGTTAAGCTATGGATTATGTCGCTAAGACTGACTGTTTTAATTTACACTCCGACTCCATAGGACACAAGAATCCCATCAGGTTAAAGCCGTGGGTTCTCCGGACGCAGGGGACACAGATTTGTCGGGGCGAGTTTGACTCCATAAGAAATATACACCGCCCTTGTTTTGTCTCACTTTACCCAATTGTGGATAAGTTGGTTTAGCCTTTGAGAAGCGGCAGTGTATTTACAAAGTTTTACAATTAAAGGAAAATATAGCCCATACTAGGAGGGTTTCCATGCTGCTTAAATCGACAACTCGTCACATTCGCATCTACGCTGCCGAGGTGCTAAACAGCGAATTAGTTGAGAGTGACAACGTTTTAACACTAGACGTTGACCCCGATAATGAATTTAATTGGAGTGAAGATGCCCTGCAAAAAATCTATCGTAAGTTTGATGATTTCGTAGAAGCCTATAGCGGTGAAGATTTGACAGAGTATAATCTTCGCCGCATCGGCTCGGATTTAGAGCATTACATGCGATCGCTCCTGCAAAAGGGTGAAATTAGCTACAACCTGGAGTGTCGGGTAATGAACTATAGCATGGGATTGCCGCAGGTCGTGTCTCAGGACTCGTAAGTCCAACTCTAACGCCAAGTGCGATTGCCTTGTTCATCGGTGCGTGCTTGGCGAATCACATCAGAAATTTCTTCAGCATCCTCAATATGGTGTA
>CAKZMA010000298.1 GCA_937127375.1 uncultured Coleofasciculus sp.
GTACAAATTACCATCAGGCATCACCCAGCCGCACCAGAATTTATTGGAGTTTTCTTGTGGGGCAACATAAATCAGTTTGACCTGTTTGATGGCTTGAGTTTTATCGACAGTCATAGAAAATTCACGATTAATTTTGGGGACTTGAGCTTTTCTGTACGTCTCAAGTCCCCAAACTGTGCTATGTTGAACTTACCGAAGAGTAATTACATCAAGAATTGTCAACAACATCGCCGCAGTCATCACTGACAGCCCAGGAGACTTGGCGATCGCTAACGTCCGAGGGAGTAGCCACAATCTGCGGATCGGGCGCCGCCCACGTCGCTTGTCCCGATCGCGCCCAGGCTCGCAGTTCTTCCAATTCCCGGGTATCGGAACCAAACTGGGCTGGTTTGACTTTAATTTGACCCAGCAGTTCACCCACCGTCACCTGTCCGGGATGGCGCTGGGCGTAGGCAACAGAGGCACAGTGTTCTACTACTTTGCGAATCTCATCTCCGGTAAAGTTGGCTGACTCCAAAGCAAGCTGGTGAACTTCTTCCGGGGACAGGATTAACTTGTAGCGTTGGAGTTGAACTTGCCAAATTTGCTCCCTGGCGGCAACACTGGGCAAGTCTACGTAGAAGATTTTGGTGAACCGACGCAGGATTTCTGGCTTAAAGCACCAGGGGCGGTTAGCTGTCGCCGCGACAAATACGGATGAGCGAGAGTCTTGGAACCATTTCAAGAAATAGCCGAACATCCGCTGACTCGTACCCCCATCCGTTTCAGTACCACTACCACCAGGGAACATTTTATCCATTTCATCAATGAACAAAATGCAGGGCGCCATACTTTCCGCCGCTCTGATGGCTTCCCTGAGATTGGATTCCGAACCCCCCAATTCCTTGGTCATCAGCTTACCTGTGTCTAAAACAATCACCGGTAAACCCCATTCCTGGGCAAAGCACTTAACTGAAAGCGTTTTGCCCGTACCCCCCACACCGACAATCAGCGCCCCTTTGGGGAAAGGAATATTGTACAATTCCTGGGCTTCTGGTTCTAGCAGTGCAGTAATGGTCGTTGCCCAGTCGCTGAGTACAGGCAAACCCTGCACCTGCACGTCGGGAGCAGCAGCGTATTCAATGCCTTTGGCAGCAAACTTGGCTTTCTTGATATCGGAGATAACATCAATGCTACCCGCATCAAGGCGGCTGTGAGTAGTGGCACACAGTTGGATAGTGTCATCCATCCCCTCATGAGTCATCCCCAAAAGCGCTCTGACCATTCGCTTGCGGTCAGTGGTACTAAGCTGTACTGGGAAGTTTATACTTTGAGATGAGGCACTCTTTTGCAGGGCTTTGATCCGATAATCGAGAATTAAATCCGTTTCCGGTTCAGTGGGTAGGGGATTTTGGGCATCAGCAACTAAATCTTGAAATACCCGTGGCGTCACTAAACCATCATGAAGGATGATAACTCGATTAGGCGATCGCTTGACCGCAAACCAGGCATCTACGGCTAACCGGACTAAAGCCGGATTGGGAGATGTTCCGGCAATAAAGGGATAGAGGTCTTTGAGCAGGAACAAGGCGGGACGGGGATTTGAGGCGGAAATACACTCCGCTTCGATGTATTTGAGCAGGGCTTCTACCGGATGTCCTTGCGCTTTATAGTTGGCAATAGGGGACTTTTTAATCCCTGCAAATTGTCCGCGTTTTGTGGTAATTTCTGCTTTCTGAAGGCTATGAGCGGAGTCCCAGATGAATAAGTCAAACCCGACTGGCTCGGCAATTTGGGCGGCGATTTGATTGGTAATTGAAATCTCGCTGGCTGTGGGACTATCCACAGCAACGGTGGCAATCCCGGCGTTGAAGTAGCGCTTGATTTCTAGAGCATTAAATGCCATTATTGTCAATCTCCAATATTAACACGGTCGGTAACGTGCAGGTTGGGTTCTTCATAGAATTCGGGTTTGATTGTTGTTGAAGATTTCCCCAGTTTGTCTAAGGCTTCAGTCAGTTTTGTGCAACTAGAGCCTTGGACGTTGAGAACTTCGACGTTGAGAGGTTGTCCTAATTTGAGCGTGATTTGGATTTGTGGAGTAGACATGAGTGAATTCAAATTCTTCCTGTTTGGTAATTGGTGAGTCTTATTCTAGAGGGGACGATAACTTCCCCTCTGCATTCCTGAAACCTTCTGCCCTCTACCTTGAAGCCTTGGAGCCTTTAACATCACCAATTAGTCCAATCCGATGCACCATCAACGCCCGTTGTCAAGCTAACTTTTTGGCTTAAATTAATTCGGGTTGAGCCATCTTCTAACGTAGTTTCTGTGTAATCCCATAGAGTAGGTGGATAATGGATTTCGATGTAGGCTCGGTCGTGGGCTAGCTGAACTTCATTGATAAAGTTTTGGATGGGCGAAGTCGAGGAACCATTCATTTGACCAAAGGCTTTTCCCAAGGCATTTCGATTAAAGTCCCAAGGGTCAGCTTGTAGTTCAAAGCATTCTTCTTGAGAATTCCAAAGGAAACCAACATCAAGCAGGGCAGAGTGTCCGGAAACATTCAAATCCGTGCGCCGAATAATGATTTGACCGTAGGCAATATCGCGGCGGGAATAGTCGCTGATTAATTCCACCGGATTCTCATGGACCTCAACTTTAGCGGCAATTCCTTTTTGTTCCAGGAGGTTTTTCAGCCCTTGGACGAGTGCTTCTTTGTGGATTAACTGAGTTTTAACGCTGGAAAAGTGAGACATAAGCAATTCAGGCATTCAGAAAGATAGGGATGGTGTTTGGGTTAATTAATGTTGCGGATTAAAGACCACCCAATCCGAGCGGTCTAACCCGGCGGCATCAGCAAGGTCTAAGAGTTTTTGCTGTTCACCAAGAAGCTTTTGGCTGATTTCATCCATCTTTTGTTGCAGTTGTGATTTACTGGAAGCATTCAGCTTTTTAGCATCGACGCTGGCTGTGTCTAAAATCGACTGTAAGTGACCCATCATGTCAGCCAGAGTGGGAGCTGTTTCTCCTTGGGCGTTACCGATAAGAACCTGAATTTTCTTGAGTTGCTTGGAAATCTTTTTGCGGAAATTGACAGGTTTCTTACCCGGTTCCCACGCGGCTAAATCGTTCAAGAGTTCAGCTGCAAGTTGTTGTCCTCCGGCAATTGCAGCTTTTGCCAGGTTTTGCTCCAAGTTTTGGTCGTAAGCCTCAATGAATTGAGTAATTTGGTTGAGGCATTCTGCCTGCTGCTGATTGAGTTGGTCAGACAAAGCTGGTATGATAACGGGACGAGCGATGATAACTTGCAGGTACTCTTCGAGTTCTTCCAGTTGAGGAAATTGGTTGAGCAGTTGAGTCCGAGCAATTTCCTGAGCATCGCTGTCGAGGTTCCAGGCTTTGGCACTCAAGAATTGTTCTATGCGATCGCTAAATTCAGTAAACCCTTGTTCGTGCTGTTGCTTGAGTTCGGCGCGAAGCGCGGGTGCCAGCACGTCTCGAATGTAGATCATCCGCTGCCACACGAGAGGGGCGAGGGAGATGGAGCAGACTAAATCACCGTTATCTTGGGTCATCCACTCTTTGACTAGGGCGATTTCGCTCCTGAGTTGAGAGGCGGCTTCGTCGAGTGCTTTGAAGACGGAAATGCCTCGGAGTCCAACTTCAGATTTGGTGATTTTTTCTAAGTCGGATTCGGCGTCTTTTTTGTCGGTAGATTCTTGGACAGGTGATGCAGGAGTGAGAATCTGTTGCCATTTGGGTGCAGTTTTGCGGGTGGCGTTTTTCAGTCCAATTTTGAATCGGATTCGGGTTTGGTTCAACGCAGTTAGGTTGTGTCGATGCACCACAGCTTCTTTGAGTACACTGGTATCGGATTGAGACTCAGAAACTTGGCACTCAGTTGGGCAGTTTTTGTTGCGATTGGCTTGGCTACCACCCGTTTCTGTAGCATCCTGTGGGAAAGCGCGATCGCCTGGTCGTTGTGCTGATGAATTGATAAGCATTTGGGGAAAAATGGGTGACAAAAACGGATTGAGTATCCTAATGGCAATATTGGATTAGAAAGGTTTGAGGCTATTTTATTGTGCCTATTCAACCGTTATCTTTCTCACAGCTTAGGCGCGTCAGCGCCAAAATAGCCGAGGTGAAAAAATATAGTAAAAGGCAGAAGGTTTATTATTGGTACTCTGGCACAGTCGTCCCTAACTTGTTCCGCTCGTAAAGTTGATGCAATCTACCTACAGCATCGGCGACATAACCCTTAGTGCCTTTGCCACCAAAGTCATGGTGAGGAGATGGGGGAGACAAGGGAGATGGGGAAATGGGGAAGATAGTGAGGATAGTCAAACAACAACCCCAACGGTAAAATTTCCTAAACTTGATTGCCTAAATGCTAAGAAATATTGTTAGTCAACCCACATAAGCCAGCATAACCAATCCCAATTGC
>CAKZMA010000299.1 GCA_937127375.1 uncultured Coleofasciculus sp.
CTTTTCAAAGATTAACGTTTACACTATCACAGTTGTGCCAAGTAACCGTTACTATTGCTATGTATAATATTGAGGCGGTTCAGGGGCAATGCATGGATTGAATTCTTCCTCCTCCACACAAGCAGAACGGTTTCGGCGACTTCAGAGTCAGTTGCGCGATCGCTGGTCTAGTATTGATCTGTTTGACCAGGACGATCGCGACATCTTGGTGGTGCCGTCTGTTACCGTTGATCAGCGGGAACTGGCGAAGATTCCCGGTTTTCTGCACTATGAGGAACGGCTATTATTTTCCCTGATTCGCTTACGCAATCCCCGCACCCGCCTCATTTATGTGACGGCGGTACCGCTATCACCGATAGTCATTGATTATTACTTGCAACTTTTACCCGGCATTCCCTTTTCTCACGCTCGTGAGCGTTTGATGCTCCTCTCCACCTATGATGCCTCACTCAAACCCCTGAGCCAAAAAATATTAGAACGTCCCCGCTTAATGGCGCGAATTCGTCAGGCACTGCGTCCCCACAAGTCGTACATGATTTGTTATAACTCTACCCAGTTTGAGCGAGAATTATCGGTAAAACTCAGTCTACCGCTTCTCGCACCTGACCCCGATTTACTCCACTGGGGCACCAAGAGTGGGAGTCGGGAAATTTTTAAAGTTAGTGGTATCCCCTATCCCGATGGCTGTGAAACACTATGGACGGTGGACGAGTTAGTAGAAACGGCGGCTGTGTTGTGGGAACGTCATCCTGATTTAAAGCGGATGGTGATTAAACTCAATGAAGGCTTTTCTGGGGAAGGGAATGCGATTCTGGATTTGAGAAAAATCCCCGAAGCTGCGCCGGGGAAAGCGTCTCATGATCAACGAGTTGCAGCTATCCACGAAGACTTAGACCATTTAGGCTTTCAGGCAAGTAATGAAACTTGGAGTCAATTTTCCAGTCGCATCCCCGAATTAGGCGCAATTGTCGAGGTATTTATTGAAGGAGAGAATAAGCGATCGCCTAGTGTGCAAGGGTATATTACCCCAAATGGTGATGTGAAGATACTCTCCACCCATGATCAAATTTTAGGGGGTCCAGACGGTCAGATTTATCTAGGATGTCGATTTCCCGCCGATGCAGCCTATCGCTTACCCTTACAACAGATGGGAATTAAAGTGGGAGAAGCCTTGGCAGAAAAAGGCGCGATCGAGCGGTATGGCGTGGATTTTGTTGCCGTTCACCAGCCGGAGAAGGGGGAAGACGTTTGGGATTTACAGGCGATCGAAATTAACTTACGCAAAGGGGGAACCACCCATCCGTTTATGTCGCTGCGGTATTTAACCAATGGTCATTATGACGCCTCAACGGGTTTATTTCACAGCCAGCAAGGTCGTCAGAAATATTACATCGCTACAGATAATTTACAACGGGATCATTACCGAGGGTTAATGCCTAATGATCTGATGGATATTATCACCCATTATCGCCTACATTTTGATAGCAGTACCCGGACGGGGAATGTGTTTCATCTGATGGGCGCCCTCTCGGAGTTTGGCAAACTAGGATTAACCTGTATTGGTGATTCCCCTCCAGAAGCGGAGGCATTTTATAACCAGGTGATGCAAGTGTTAGATCACGAAACCACAGGAACTGATAATGACCAGTTTTCTTATCCCTGTGAGCCGATTTCCTGGTTCTCTAAGTGATATCGAATCCGCTTGATTGCCCACAAATGAGGCTTTCCCGTAGTTAGGATGATAATAAAAATGAGCGAAATCGAATCCCAGACGATCTGATTCATCCTGCAGTTCGCAAAGCCTTAGAAGCTGAATGAAAATCTTTGCGTCACTCTACACAGATGAAGCTGGATAGCCAATAGGATTGGATGCTGACCTTGATTAGGGTTAGTTTTGCGTGCCAATACAGCACGGTAGAGATCCCCCCAAACCCCCCTTAAAAAGGGGGGCTTACTTTGGGTTCATCTGAAAACAGCAAAGGCTTAATCAGGATAAAACCAACCCCTCAACCAAAGGTTGTACCGTTCCACCCCCACATACTACCCTTGGCATCAGCGAACTCAATATAAATTCGCTTAATCGGGACACCCAGCTTTTCACTAATCACCTGGCAAAAGTCTTGACTCATTGCCTGGGTTTGGGCTGGATTCATCGTGCCAATATTTTTGACTTCCAGGTAGCAGGTTGGCTCAACGGTACCGCCAAATGTCATGGATACACCATCTTCAAATGCCGTCATCACATAGGATTCAGGCTTGCCTACATGCTGGGCTAGTTTACCGGAAAGGGTTTTGAGCAACCCTTCCACTAGGGTAGGTTCTGGATTACTGACAGATGATTGAACTTTAATCAGAGGCATAGGCTTATTTTTTCAACTTCATTAGAACTGAGATCTTGCAGCACTGGTAATAAATCCCCAGTTACCCGGTGGTTGGCAAGAGCAACACATGATCATAGAAGGGTGTTTGAGTTTATATACTGTTTGCGGTCACAAACTGAGCTTCTATCATGCAGAGCGTAACGGAGTCAAGCGAAGCATCTGGTCAGATTCTTCACTCCGCTATCGCTCCGTTCAGAATGACAAACTCGCTTCCGGGCGAAGTATAACTCTTGCCCACTCTACGTCAAATCAGCTTACCCTTAACTGCTGCCAGAGCTGAGTTAGAACCATTTGGGATATGGGAAAATTGGCGTTCAGTCTCTAGCCACCATATTGCCAACCGGTGCTTTCGAGTAAAAGCGGTTCTCCTTCCCGGTGGATACCTGCGGCAATCACTTCACCCACATAAATACTGTGATCTCCCTTTTCCACCGAATCGACTACTTTACATTCGATGTAACCAAGGGAGTCAGAAATGATCGGACAGCCTGTGGCTTCTCCTTCATAAAATTCCACATCCGCGAACTTATTCCCAACCCGGCTTTGGGGTTTGAAGAATTTCGCCGCCATGTCTTTTTGTCCATTTTCTAGGAAGCTGATGCTGAACACACCATTTTTTTTCAGCATTTCATGAGAACCTGTCTCTCTCTTAATACAATTAACCACCAGTGGCGGTTCAAATGAAGACTGCATCAGCCAACTTACGGTGAAACCGTTTAAGTTATCATCATCTTTGACGCCGCAGATATACAGACCATGCGGAATCTTACGCAGCATCGTTTTTTTCGCTCGTTCGTCTAGCAAGGCATCCTCTCCCTAGTTGCACAGATATGGCATTTAGTTTACCAAGAGGTCAGGGGTTTTGGGTGCAGGGGAGAGTTTTGAGCCTTCACTTCGCTCCAGGGAACATGGTTTGTATGGGCGGGTTTTACTACTATCGTTTCTTTTTGACCCCGATGTGACTAAACCCGCCCTGAGTGAGTGTTAAATTAACTTCCCCAGCTTTCAGACGCGCCATGGCGCGTCTCTACATTACCCTCCCCCAACAGACAAGCTAATGAGGACGCCAGGTTTTGCGAACTCGACCTAGAATGCCTTTGCGTGAGAAATTCCGCTTAAACTGCTTAAATTCACCCGCATCTAACCAGACACCGTGACACTGGGGGCATTTTTCATACCAGATACTATACCGATCAATATCAATCATGCGAAACATCGTCGCGCCACAGCGAGGACAATACACATCGTCATCTACTTGATCAAATTGATGTCCCGTTTCTGGAACTCCAATGTCCAAACTCTCGGAGTCTTTAATCCGCTTGAGTTTTTCAGCTTCCAGAGAATCAAACCAAATTCCTTTGCAGTTACAGCAGCGATCGATTTCTATGCCACCATGAGTGATAGACTCTAAGCTTGCACCACATTTAGGACAAACGGTTGGCTTCATAGTTGACTAGGGAACAGGGAACAGGCAATACAATCACTATACTCGCAGAGTTAATGATAGGAATTTTAACGCCATCGTTAGCCTGTTGGGTTTCACTTACCCCCAGCTTCCCCAGCTTCCCCAGCTCCCTCAGCTTCCCCAGCTCCCCCAACTCCCCCAGCTCCCCCAGCTCCCCTATCTCCCCTCGCGGCGAAAGAGGTGGGAGTGTTCTGGATGGTAAAGGCGGGAACGTGTTCCTACTTTGGTATCTTGGCTAGATATTGTCTCTGGTAAAGACCAAGGTGTTTTTAAGGCGGGACTAATAATATAAAGTGTTGTCCGAATTAGATTTTCCTGGTGAGTGAGTGCTGCCATTTGCTCTAGAGGGACAAGCCACATTTTTTCATCTGACCAACTAATCCGGAAACAGACAGCAACTGGCGTATTCGCTGGATAATGTTGCATCAGTTTGGCTTGGGCGGCTTCTATATGACGAGCGCTGAGATAAAGACAAAGACTGGCTTGATGCGCGGCTAGGGATGCTAATTCTTCCGACTCAGGTACGGCTGAGGCTCGACCACTAATGCGTGTCAGGATAATGGTTTGTACCACGTCTGGCACAGTGAGTTCAACTCCTAGTTTAGCTGCCGCCGCTTGGTAAGCACTAATACCAGGAATCACTTCAAAGGGAATTTCCGCCTCGGTAAGGGCTTGCATTTGCTCGTGAATGGCGCTGTATAGACTCAGATCACCCGAATGCAGACGAACTACCGATTTTTGCGATCGCACTCGTTCAATCATCAGGGGTAAGATGTCTTCTAGGGTTTTATTCCCAGTTCTGATAATTTCTGCATCAGGACGGGTTTCCTGCAAAATTTGTGATGGCACTAAGGAGTCGGCAAATAAAATAACATCTGCTTTTTGCAGCATTTTCAACGCTTTAACGGTTAATAACTCCGGATCTCCAGGTCCAGCACCAATAATGTAGACGGCTGGAGCTAGGGAAGGGAGAGGGTTTTGAAGTTGAGTAGAGTCAGAACTTTGATACATATAAATTTCCGGATCAGGTTTATCGGGATAGGAAGAAAGAAATGGTAGATGCACCCTGGTTCAGTCCTAGAGATTTTTTCTCTGGGGCTTTTGTTATTTTTAGACGGCTTTTCCGGAGCAAGTTCATAGGGATAGGAAGAAAGAAATGGTAGATGCACCCTGGTTCAGTCCTAGAGATTTTTTCTCTGGGGCTTTTGTTATTTTTAGACGGCTTTTCCGGAGCAAGTTCATAGGGATAGGAAGAAAGAAATGGTAGATGCACCCTGGTTCAGTCCTAGAGATTTTTT
>CAKZMA010000300.1 GCA_937127375.1 uncultured Coleofasciculus sp.
AGAGGTTTGGAGAGAGGTTTTCCAGATCCCGTGAAAAGTAAGCCCTGGTCAAGGGGAGGAAACTCGAAGGGTTTTAGTCGGGAGGTTTATCCTACTAATGAATTATCCATTCGGTGTCTGTTCCGGGAACATACATTTATCCGAATCACAACCCACGGGTCCAGCTTCCATTAATTCACCTGCATCATATTTCTCCAAAGCAGAATAGAACTCAGAGACTTTTCGTCGCTGTTGTACCTCTTGCATCAATTGGTTGTATGTTGCTTTATCAATCGGTTCAAAAGGCAAACGGGGGAAGGATTGATGGTCATCAAACCGTGCCAACAGCGCCGCTGAAATATACCCTTCATCATCCTGAATTGCTTGATAAATCCGTTCTCCTAAGGGTTCAACTTCATTGACGCGCAATTCCCAGGTGGAAGAGGTGTTATGGGTTACATACCAGCGCTGGACTTGCATGGCAAAATCCATTTGTGCCAATGCCGAAAACTGACTGATATCAATTTCATCAGCACCGGGTAAATCTGCCCAAGATACAGCCACGGGAATTTCCACTAGCCATTCGGAACAGGCTTCAGCAAAGGGATCATTTAAGAGATTTCCGTTTTCATCTTTATCCGATTGCGATGGCGTGACATTATACCCATATTCCAGACAAGCTAACGCCACTGGGTCATTCTTTCTGAACGTAATGCGGCGAATAAATCGCTGTGCTTTGGGGGGATGCCAACCCGGAGATGCGCCTGTGAGTAGCGATTTTGTCCCAGAGGGTTGCACGGTTGTACAGCGATTGGGGCGTTTAATCCCATGCTTGTCGCAATACTCCCACACCACCCGATGCACAATATCGCGCCACCGGGTTAAATAGGCTTTTTCTTGTTCCTTAAACTGTACACCTTGGTCAGTATCTAGGCGTCCCTCTGCCCACCAGTGTAACCAGTCTGCGCCAAACGCCTTGACAAAGAAATCGAATAGTCCGGTGAAGGATACGCCGACAATGGGGTCTAATTCCCGTGACTTTTGATACCGTTCCTCAACAAACTGATGGTTGAGCAAAATGGCAACGGAAAGCGCCCCAGCACTGAATGCCTCCTCTTGTTCTTTCTCGTTATTCGGATCAATTTGATTTAGGTGAATTTCGGCTAAATTACAATGGAATACCGATCCAATAATTTCACCGCAATTGTGCGCCACAATGCCATTAGCATCGAACCGAGAGACACCGGTAACGGTGCAATCGTAAACGGATTCGATACCCGTGGGAGAAACAGATTCAACGGTGACAACAAAGCGTTCCCGGTTTAGCTTACGCTTGTATCCGTTGAGTAAATTGTCCAACTTTTGCTGTTTTTCCGGCTGACGGAAACCCACGCGATCGCGGAATTCAATCAGATTGTCATTTGCAATCACTAATTCGGGCTGATTTTGATCAACCGTAGAAACAATTCCTAAGCGCAGCAGCATCCGCTGTACGGCTTGAAGCCACTCAAGATTACCTTGGGCTAAACCCACGCTAATGCCTTTATTTTGCGTTACTTGCACGCTACCATCGGCATCGAATAATCCTTGTAGGAATCCCCGATAAAACTCGTAGCTGGCTTGTTCAACTTCCGGCGTCACTATTTTTTGACCGCGATGAATCTTGAACTGGGCGGCTAATTGATCCAGCCCACTTGATGCTACTTGATGCAAATCCGGTTGGCGATCAGAATCACTCCCTAAATTTACAGTACAAACACCATTGTTTTGGAGGGTTGCTACTTCAGACTCTGCCATTTCTACTTGAGAGTCACCCCAGAAGCGCACGATTGCTTGAGTTTGGGCGAGTGATCCATTACCAACAAGACTCCCTAATAACCATCCTTGGGTAAATGTTCCCACACCTTGCCAAGGCTGAATTCCTCGGTGATTGTGCAAGCATACGCGATCGCCTGGTTGCAATTCCTCAGCCGCTACCCATTCGGTATATTGACGCTTTTGGGTTTGGGCGCTGACTCGTAAAAGTTGATGGTTTCCCGTCAGACGTAGAGAAACCCCCTCTTTTGTGGCTAGGGTGAAGACGGCGCGATCGCCTGTATAGAAAAAGCCATCGCCTGTTGTGCTAAACAGTTCCCCATTAACGTAAGTTCCATGTTGTTTCCCGATTAAATCTTTAACTTGGCGGGGACCAAATTCCGTATGCACCCAAGTATCCCCTGTTACACAGGGATTTAAGCCAAACCGCTGCAAGCGATGATCAATTTCATCGGGGGTCAAATTCGGATACTTTTCCTTTAACCAATGACTCCCATTTCCTTGTTCATAAGCTTGCAGAAACTCTTTTCTCAACGCTTGAGTAGTTAGCAAATCACAACTCGCTCGTGCTACGGATTCTCCCGCCCACTGAATCGCACCTTCACCGGAATAATATTGTTTGCGAACGGCGGCAATACATTCCTCTAAGGTGGGTTTATGGTGGAAAACACGGGAATGATTAGCCATCCTCAACGCATCGCGTTCCGGATCAATCCGCCAGTTTCCATTTTCATCTTGTTGCCACAGATTATCTTTAGCATTGATAAAGTTTTCATCATTACTAATGCCTTGCCGCATACCTGCAGAACGACGCACGTTTCCGGCGACAACCACAACAGCCGCTTCGTCAATTAATAGACAGCATTCGACTGAATTTAATTGCTGTCCCACGGCTTTATTTAAAATATCCGCACATCGCTGATAAAGTTCCGGTAATTTAATCGGATTTGCCACCCCGCCAAAGCCTTTTAGCGATTCTCCAGCAGGACGGATATCACTCACATTAATGGATACCTGAACTTCACCAGAAAATCGTTCATCTGTGGATAATTCCAACAGACTTTGATAGGATTGAACCCACCCTTGACGGGAGTCTCCGACATAAATTGTCACCTGATTCCCATCAATTTTGACCTCAGTTTTTTCCCGCCGTTCCTCCGATGGCGTTGTGCCAATTTCACCCTCTAAGGTGACATTTAGAGGATTGCGAATTGGGGGTAACTGATTGATGTATTGGGGTTCTAAAACCGCCCCTGTGCCGCAGCCCATCATGGCGAGATCCATCATTAAGCCAAAGGCACGCCAGTCTACCACATTCGTAGATGTACAATTATAAGCGCCAGAGAAATTTTCCGGATTTTCCAGCCAATCGGTGCCGCCGACCCACAACCATCTGCCTGAGGGTAAACTTTTAATCTGGTGCATCATCCGTTCCATCAGGGCGGTTTCTGATGGAGTTAGCTTACCCAGTTTGCTTAAGCCTTGGATCGTGCGATCGCACACCTCCCTCCACGTCTCTCTACCCTTGGCTGTGCGGCGGCTGTAGGTTCTGAAAAACACCGGATTTGCCGTCGCTGCCGTTTCTGGAAAATCACCATTGAGATGTTCCCGTTCAAGCTCTCTTACCATTGTGATAATCTACTGTTAATTTCCGCTAAACCTAGACTATAGGTCATGTCAGATATAGCGTCAAAGCTTGAAAAATTCATCCGTTTGCGCTATGTGTAGTAGTGATATAACAAGAAACAGGTAGGAAGCAATAGGTAAAACCTCCCTAGCGCCCCGTTTTTTCAGGTTGCGTATTGCATCTTCAGTTAGTCCGGTGCTGCCTTTACATTGAGCGCCTTGTACGTTTGCGCCACTCAAGTTAATTCCGCTTAAGTTCGCGTTTCTCAAGTTCGCTTTTCGTAAGTCTGCGCCAGTTAAGTCTGCGCCAGTTAAGTCCGCACCAGTTAAGTCCGCACCAGTTAAGTCCGCACCAGTTAACTTAGCATCAGATAACTGAGCGCCGCACAATTTAGCCTCTGTCAGATCAGCTCCACATAGTTGAGCGTCCTGCAATGTAGCACCATTCAGCTTGATGTTGTCATGAATTGTGCTAGGCTTAGGTTTGCTTATTGTGGAGGCTCGATTTCCTTAAGCTGTAATTAGGAATTCCGGGCTTTTTTTGTTTTGGGCTTTAATTCTGTGGGGATGGAAGGAACCCATACTCAGAGAATAATACCTGTAGTTTTTTTGGAATGCGGTATTGTATGAATTGGGGGTAACGTGCGATCACACACCTCCCTCCACGTCTCTCTACCCTTGGCTGTGCGGCGGCTGTAGGTTCTGAAAAACACCGGATTTGCCGTCGCTGCCGTTTCCGGAAAATCACCATTGATGCGTTCCCGTTCAAGCTCTCTTACCATCGTGATAATCTACTGTTAATTTCCGCTAAACCTAGACTATAGGTTATGTCAGATATAGCGTCAAAGCTTGAAAAATTAATCCGTTTGCGCTATGTGTAGTACGTCTGGGAAGTTTTGAGTTTTGATCCTTCGCTTCGCTCAAGGGATATAGTTTGTAGGGGCGGGTTTAGGGACAAACATGAATTATTTTACCTAAATTTTTTTGCAAAACCCGCCCTTCTTCAATTTTGAGTGAACTCCCCCATCTCTCCATCACCCCATCTCCCCCTCACCCCATCTCCCTTAAAAACCGCGAGTCACCTGATCCAACTGTTCCACCTCTTCAGGCGTTAAACTCCACCCCAACGCCCCAGCATTTTGTTGGGCTTGCTGGGCAGTTTTCGCCCCCGGAATTGGCACGACACCTTGGGCAATTAACCAATTTAGCGCTACCTGGGCTGGCGTGCGATCGTATTTTTCCCCCAATTGACGCAACAGCTTAATCACAGGGGCTATCTTCTCCAACCCCCCTTTGCTAAAACGCGGATCAAGACTACGCGCCCCCGTGGGTTTCATATCGTTTTCTGGGGTGTACTTCCCGGTTAATAATCCTTGGGCTAAAGGACTATACGCCAAAATCGTCACCCCTAACTCCCGCGCCGTATCCAAAACCCCATTCCGTTCAATTTTCCGCTCCAGTAGGGAATATTGCACCTGATTCACCGCCAAGGGAATTCCTCTGGCGGCTAGATAACCATGCGCTTCCCGCATTTGTTCGGCGGAGTAATTACTCACCCCCACCGTGGCAATTCTCCCCCGTTGCACTTCATCCGCTAGGGCATTCATTAGGGTTTCTTGATTCATGAAGAAGCTAAAGGGAGAATGAACCTGATACAGTTCGATTTGCTCAACCTGTAACCGTTTCAAGCTAGCCGTTAAAGCATCCGATACCGACTGTGATGTAAA
>CAKZMA010000301.1 GCA_937127375.1 uncultured Coleofasciculus sp.
TCCTCCTGTGAGGTTAACGGTAAACCCAAATACCCTTTCAAATAAGCCACCATCCGCCCTATACTGGTTCGCGATCGCGAAATCTGACCCTTGACCATAATTCGTCCCTCCCAATCGGGATTAGAACGCAACCAATCAATCTGTCGCAATTCCTGCAAACGTTCCTCCCAGCTATGGGGATAAACCGAGAGTAACACTGACCCTACCGCCCCCAATCCCAAAAGTGCGATCGCATGGCTATGAACATAATCCTGGCGCATCTCCCTGGCGCTTACAGTCCGTTGTCTCACCGCCTCCCAATCGGGAATACAATAACTCACCGCTTGCCAATACCGGATTGCCAAATCAATCTGCTGTTCTAATTCAGCCGTTTGCCAATCCGCCAACAGCATAGACGTAGCATTATAAAGGGTATGCAGCGTAAATAGCTTCCCCGATCGCACAGGTAATGTCTGATGTTCCTTATCTATTAGGCTGCGGAACACATTAATATTTCTAATCACTGCTTTGACCACAGTTGCTTGGGGATGGCGATGATCATAGAGAATCGCCAATGACGCATCGGGATGAACCCCATAACGGTTGAGATCCAAAAACATCTGCTGGGAATAGCGCAACCCGATATCCAACACCAAAATAACCGCCACTGTCTCATATCCCAACGCCGGATTCTGCTTCAGCGCCCACTCAAACGCCGCGCAGCGATGTTGTCCATCAGTAATCTGAAACCGCGCATCCATGGGAACTCGTAAACGCCCCATTTTTCGCCCTTCTTTTTCGATACCAATGGGTTCAAAATTAATATCAGCGTCAATCGCGGCGGTAATCGCGGAAACGGTATAATTATCAGGATTATTCAAGATATAGTTCGCCATATCTGGGACTCGTTTAGAATTTAGCGATCGCGCCACTCTCTGATCTGGCGGATTCTCCTCATCCTCCCTCGCAAACAGCTTAGGAATAAATCGTACTGGACACATCGACACATAATATTCCCGTCCCGCTTGAATCCCTCGGATTGCGGGTAAAACATACTCGAAGGAAGGAATTAGTCCTTGGTCATTGGTCATTCGTCCTTTGTCCTTGGTCATAGGTTTACTCATAGGGTCAATTAACTGAAGGATCTAACCCCTCCCTAGCCCTCCCCTGCAAGGGGAGAGAATCGGAATATAATCGTTATTTGGATGGGCTTTCCGGCTTGTAAAAGTGAGCGTAACCGAACAAAATTCTGTACGTCCATTCTTCCTTGTCTTCTTGTCATCTTTTCCCCCTTGTCTTATCCCCATACCACAGTAAACAACCTACACCTGTCAGCCTTCCGGCTCCCCCTTCCCTCGCAGGGAAGGGGGCTGGGGGGTTAGGTTTTCCAAAGATGAAGGGACATCCCCGTACCCTCAGTATGGCACAATTTTGGTTTTTAAAAACCCATTTGACATAAAAATATTAAAACAGTTATTTTTAAAAACAGACTAAAATATTATAAAACCTATGAGTAGCCCCGACAAGCCAAAAGCAGACATCGCCAGCCAAATCCTGGAACAAGACAGCCAGGATCGACAGGCGCTAGCCCTGCTATTGGATCGCCACTTAGCCAGAAGCGATCGCCTTCTCGTCCAAAAAACCCAGATGGGGAGTACCGAAGCCTTTATCGGGTCTGTCACCCTCGAATGGTTAGATAGCCGCGTCCGCTTCGCCTCCCAACTCCCCCTATTCCGGCAAAAATTCGACCCCCAAACCGATAACGTCATCCGGGATGAAGAAACCGTCGATGAAATCCTGCAACGTCCCCTCGACTGGTCCCGTCAAGCCCCCCTCACCCAATACCTCGCCGCCCGCCAAGCCCACAAATTCCCCGCCGTTCTCGTCGTTCACAGCCCCACCTGGGTAGACAATCCCAAAGCCAAGGAATGGGATAAACAAGGACGCGCCCGCCAGTCTGCGGCGGATTTCATTCCCCTTGACCAAAACCAAACCGTGGGACTCCTCGATGTCTCCCCCGCTGTATCCATCTTCGCCCTAGATGGTCAACACCGACTCATGGGTGTCCAGGGACTAATGACCTTACTTAAAACCGGAAGACTGCAACGTTACAACAAAAACAAGAAACCCGTCGGCAGTGTAATTACCATAGACGACCTAATCGACGAATACCAACTCAAGCCCGCCTACTTACAAAGTCTTGCCCAAGAAAAAATCGGTATCGAATTCATCCCCGCCATCGCCAAAGGTGAAACCCGCGATGAAGCAAGGCGGCGTGTCCGGTCTATTTTCGTCCACGTCAACTTAATGGCATTACGCTTAAGTAAAGGACAACTGGCGCTATTAAATGAAAATGACGGTTTTTCCATCGTCGCCCGCAAAATCGCCGTCAACCATCCCTTATTAAAAGAAGTCCCTGGACGCAATCCCCGCGTCAACTGGGATAGCGCCACCGTCGCCGCCAAATCCACCGTATTAACCACCCTCCAGGCGTTAAATGAAATGTCTCAACGGTATCTAGACCATCAATTCCCCCACTGGAAACCGCCGGAGAAGAAAGGGTTAATCCCGATGCGTCCCGATGATGAGGAATTAGCAGCGGGAATTGACACCTTTAATCAATTTTTTGACCACTTAGCCAGCTTACCCAGCTATCAACGATTAGAACAAGGAGAAGAAACCCCCCAGTTACGCCGCTTCAGCTTTGAGAAAAATGTCGGTGAAGGGAATATCCTCTTCCGTCCCGTGGGTCAAATTGCCTTTACCCAAGCGTTAGGAATTGTGGTGTTTAAGAAAAAGTTATCGTTAAAAACGGTATTTAAGAAACTCAGTAAATACGACGCCGAAGGGGGATTTAGTCAGATGGAGACACCCCAATCCCTGTGGTATGGCGTATTATTTGACCCAAATAAGAAGCGGATCATGGTATCAGGACGGGACTTAGCCGCCCGATTACTGATTTATATTATTGCGGGGACAGAAGATGGAATGGAAAAGGCAGAACTGCGGCGAGAATTAGCCGAAGCCAGAACCATTGAAGGAAAAGCATTAGGGTTTAATGGTAAGTTTGTCAAGCCCAGAGATGTGGGACTTCCACCTGTGTTGTGAATCCTGATAGATTGTGTGGAATTGAATGGTCATTGTAACCGTAGGGGCGACCCGCTTGCACCAATTAACAACAGTATCCACTCAATTTTATCGGGTCGCCCTTTACCCGCCTAAATAGCAGAGATAGGGTATTGGCTTGCAGGGTGCGATCGCGCGATGAATTGATACAGGTTAACCCAATCTATCTTACCCCTATGGTGTGCGACAGTTTCAAATAAATACATATCCAATGTCAGGGCTGTAGGGGTGAGTCTCTGTATCCGAGTTAATCGGACAACCCTCGATTATATGGGCAATCAGGACGATTTGCCAAGATGTGCCTAGAAATTATCTTTCAGATACTAACCCTGCACCTCTCCAACTTCTACAGTTAACGTTTTGCTTTGAGGTATTCCAATGAAACACCCGACGATGTATCGCTTATCCATGGCAACAGCAATGGGTATGACCCTCAGTTTATTAGGGATGGGAGATGCTAACGCCTATACCTTTAGTCGCATCTTTGATGATAGCGGTCCCTATAACAGTATAGGGAATTCCGCCATAAATAATCAGGGAACGGTAGCTTTTACCGCTAGACTAGACATAGACCAATTGCCTCTAGCTAACTATTATTACCATCCCAACTATCAGCGGGAAGTCATTTTTATCGGCGATGGTGCATCACTTACCCCCATTACCCCTAATAGGGGGGAATTTCAGATCAAGGATATTAATGATAGCAATACTGTCGCTTTTGTAGCAAAATTCGGTTCTCCTCATTTTCCTCAATGCCCCTTAAAGGAAAGACTCAATAATTTACGTCAGAAATACAGCGATGATCCGCAAGCGAATCAGGTTCTCGATAATGAGTTACAAGAGATAGAAATCTATCAGAAGTATTCTGATAGGTATGGCTATGTCTTTTATATCATACAAGTTCAATAATTCATATATCTGGCAACGCCTGATTTGCTGAATTGACGTTTCCAGAAATATGAAAAATCAGATGGTGACAACAAAAATCACTGGGGTAATTTTTACCCACCGGAACTTGGCGCTGATGCTCAGAAGTTTTATGGTCGCGGTTTGAAAAATCGGGATGATGAGACAATGTACAGGGGACTGTATTTGCAATATTCATAAATGCTTGGCTTGACTGACCCGAAAAAAGATAACCTAGCATTCCTCCGGCGCTAGAAAATGGTGCATATCGGCAAGTCATAAATTCATTTTGAATATCCTGACAATATGGAGAAACTGCTCTGTCTGAACTTAAAACCTTAGCTTCTAAAGGAAATATGATTCTTTCGTTAGCTGTCAGAAAAAATGCAATATCATACTGAGGCGGTTGAGCTTGTGCTGAGTGCATCGTCTCCAATTCATAGACCTCGTGTTGAACATCATACGGTTCGTATCCTGTCATAGATATACGAATTCTGCGCTCAAGAAGTTGAGTTATACTCCTTTCCAATTGCACTTCAGCTTGATTGCAGTCAATTTCTGATAAAACTTCTTGTTGAAGTAAATCGTATCCTTGCCAGATAAGTCCTACTAAATTAGTCATGGCATCTCCACCCCAACTATTAGCAACGGCAACAAAATCAGGGGTATCTCGCCACCTCAACTCTGGAATGGTTCGACCTCTCTTAGCCACGCGATGATCCCTCCATTTCTTCTGATGTTTTGTCTAATTCTGAACGCCACATCATAATATCGGCGGCGACTTCATCAGCATCTCGTAATGCCATAGAGCGCGTCCAGTAGCGAATTTTATCAGGTTTGATTAAATAAATGGTGGGAACGGTTTGACCATTCAATTGAACAGAATCATATATTCGGGCGACACGTTGATAGAAGATTCCACCGTCGTCTTGATTTGCTTTATCCAAGAATAACTTATCCAACCTCTTTAGTTGTTCCAGAAGAGTAGGAGAGTCGATAGGTTCTATCTGTACCACTTCACCACCCGCTCCTTTAAGATGGATAGCAACTAAACGAATAGGTAAGTGAGCTATGTTATGCTCCTGGAAGATAGTAGCATAGACATTTTTATCTTGACCAAATCCTGCTTTTAAGACTCGCATGAAATACTCGCAATACTCCGTCAAAACTGACTCGGACTTGTTTTGAGTGTCTTGATTAGAGCGACTACGGGTTGTTTGACGTCCAGGCGAATAATTATCTCCTTTAAAATCGGGTAGCGTGTAATTAAAAATATCTTCAACTAAGATCCACTCACTATCTTTAAATGAAAATGCTTCACGAATATACAAATCTACATCCTCAATCGTTTCGATATTATTTAATAATCCGGCTCTATACTTAGGAATTGGTACGCGCAATAAATCTTTTGGCTTAACTTCCGGAATATAAGAGGCAAAGCGTCCACTTGAAAGAAGTAGATAATAGACAGCAAACTTACTATTGTAACTTACGCAAGCCGCTTCTAAAACTGACAGATCAGTTTCATCAACATGAACGCTGACATAACTTTCAGTGCAAATAATACCTTTTTGGGTTTGTTGATCTAATCTAGCTATTGCCGCGCGAAATCTTTTTGTTTTAGTCTGCCAACTTTGTTTTATCATCAACTGAGGTGATTCAAAAGCCATTGATTTGCTTTTCCTTGGTCGTTCGGCATAAGGATCATTGTTGATATCAAGTTGTTCAGTTTTCAGGAAAAGAAAGGTTTCATCGGGAAATTGTTTTAAAATCCGTTTCCCGATGAGTGTTTCATCCCGCTCTTGGCGATTACCTCTAATAATGCCTTGGGTAGAAACAACAATCTCATTTTTTTCCATCTCACCAAGACTATTGAGTTGACTTAATCTCCGAACCAGAGCTAGATCACGTCTTCCTCCCCACATTAAAGCTGTCCAAACTAAAGACTCTTGAATGGCTTCTTGTGGATAGATTCTATTAATATCTTGGGGTTCTATAACTAGATGATAGTCATCTTGATTAGTGAGAACGGGTTTGGGACAGATGTATATCAATGGTTCACCATCTGGTGACATTACAGACATTGTAATGATGCAAGTTGGAGAGATGGCATCTTTGAAAATTCCGAAACGCAATGCAGATAAATTGACAATCTCTTCAATTTTGAATTGTGAAAACAGTTTTTCTCTAAATTTTTTAGCCGTACCAACTTGATTAAAGATTAAGGCAAGAGCAGGTTGCATCATGGCAATTTGCCCACCCGGTTTAGTCAAAGCAGCAGCTTTTGGCAAAAAGAGAAGACCAATATCTCCGTAAGACGTTTCCCATTGGTTGTCTTTTGCCCAAGACTTTGCCAGTAGGGTCATACTATTCTTTCCCCAAGGAGCATTACCTATTACTAAATCATACTGATCCGAATCTAATTGGGTGCGAAACCCTTCTCTATCTTCTCGAAAGAAATCTGCACAGATTAATTGTCTATCTCTCAATCGGGGAAAGCGTACCTCTTGCCAATAACGTCGAGGATCAATCTCGTCACACATCGTTAAGTAGAGACTGAACGAAGCAACTCTTACAGCTTGAGGATTAATATCAATACCAAATAAATTACGCTCAAGTAGAGATTTCAAGATGTTCGATTTTATTTCCGCCCCCCCATTAGCTTTCTTCCATCGGTGAATGAGTCGCTGAAATGCTTTGACCAGAAAAATCCCTGAGCCACAAGCCGGATCAAGAATCTTGATATCCCAAACTTCACTATCCCAAGGCAGAACACCATCCAGAATAAAATCAACGATATGTCCTGGCGTGTAATGAACACCTTTATCAGTCGTATTTTCTCGAACAAATTCTTCATAGATACTGCTGATAAAATCTAGGGGTATGGCATCAAAGGAATACTGCTTCCAGAGACACCTCTGTCCAGTTTCCATTTCTAGCTCACCACTAACAAACTCCGCGAGAAGATTAAGGTGTCGCTGAGTAACCTTTTGTTCCTCTGTGCGCCATTCTGCTTCCCGTTCTACTTCTGTGGCTCCTTTCCCCGGAAATAAATCTCCATTAAATCTATCGTTAAGCCAGCGGAAAAACCTGTAAGTGTCTCTATGGTTGCCTAATAGTTCAGGTAAACCACTATATTGAGCTGACAACTCCCCAATTTCATGCAAATAATCTAGAAATTCTGGAGTCAGAGCCGGATGTCCTTGGGAATCTTTCCGGTCAAAAAGGAACTGAATAAAAATAATCCGACCTAGTAAATCATGAATCGTATTGTAATCAAGTCGCAGTTTTTTGAGTTGCTGACGAACACTTTTGAGATTGTTCAGTAGCATCTGGTCAGCGGATTTGCTGCGTTGAAATCGCTTTTGATGGTCTTGGAAAAACTGACCCGAAACCAACTCAGCCCAATGGAGACGTAGAGTGTCAGCCGCTTGTTGTGAGAGAGATGCTTCCAGCTCTCTCCTAGAAATTTCATCAACTGGAGTCAAGAGTTCAGACTCAGTTGGGGGTTCTTCGTAACACGTCCAAACTCGTAAACGGTCCGGTTCTGTAGTAATTAAAGATGGAGAGCGAGAGAAACTCCATGCCAGTTTGTAGGTTTCCCGAAGCGTCGATTCTGAGATGGGTCTGGGAAAATCACAGACAATGGCAATGGGGGCTTCCGTGTCGTCTCCATGAGGATTTGCCGCCAATACTCCTACTTGTACATTCGCCCCATCTGGAAGATTCCTGATTGTCCTACCCAGTTTTTCCTGAGCCAGCCGTGCATAGACGCTGGCTCCAGCTCCCGTGGGTTGCCAAATTTGGCTGGGATGAGTCCAGTAAAGCTTTTCGTGAGCCAGTTCTAGGAGTCCAGACTGCGACATACTACAGGTTATGCTGCGAACGGTTTAACCTTTGAAGCAATGTTTGCCGCCCAAAGGCTTGTGATCTGCTACTCAGCTACATTATCCTCCTTAATAGACTTACAATAGCAGCAAATGCGAATTAAACGTATTTTAATTTTAAGTTAAAGTCATACATTTAGGGTGATGTGGATGGAATGAGTGTTATCCAAGGGTTCACAAGACGCGAAACGCTAGAATTGACAGGCACGACTTCTAATCGCCTGCAATACCTGGAAAGGTCTGGGCTGGTAATCCCCACCAGAATCGGTAAGTCTCGAAAACCTACTGTCATTTATACTTGGGAACAGGTTTTAGAGATTCGGGCAATCAAACATCTGAGAAAGGAAATCTCGCTTCAGACTGTGAGAAAGATTATCAATTTCTTGGATGAAAGTGGATTTGACGATAGTTTGAGGGACAAAAAGCTAATTGTCATTGATGATCAGGTTTTCTGGGTGCAGCAGGATTGGCAAGACTTTCCGGAAAAAATGCCATCGGCGATTAAAGTAGCGGGAAATAATGGTAAAGATGTGGGTCAATACATTTTATTAGTTATCCCTACTTTGTCGGAAATTGTGAATGAGATATGGAAAGCCGCAGCAACATCACCCATCGTAGATTTTGCCAGTTTTAAGGAAAGGGCTAAAGTCAACTGTACCCATGTCGCTTAAGAATCAGACAATGATTTAATTCCTCTTGTTTAAATCGCTAATACAACGAGAATATTTCCTCAGAAACGTTTCAATTGAGCGGGGGCGATCGCTAAAATATTCACAGAGGACATCAAACCCACCATGGGCGTATTGATTCATCAGCCGAACCCCTTCATTTGACAGATACGAGGGAGAGTTAGGATCAACCAGTTTGGCGACTTGACGGTAAACATCATCCCGCTCATCTAAATCTATTCCTAAACGGGATAAATGCACCTGAATTAACACTCCAACCAAAAGACGCCCACGAGATTGGAATTCTCTCGGAAAGTAGCCAATTAAATCATCTACATGATCCGCCTTAATTTCTGTATTCGGGCGTCCAGCGGCAAAACCTGCCATCAAACAAAAATAGTATAAATCAAAGAGAGTCGGGTAATGGTGAGAAATATCCTTAAACCATCTCCGAGCATCCTTACGCAGTTGAAAATCCATCTTTCCCTATAGTTCCTCATCCAGATCAAAACGTTCAAAAAATTCTTTTCCTGTTACCATTACCCCATCAACAGTTTCTGTGAGTTGATTTGAATCAACATTCTGCCAAAGTGCATCCATCCGAGACGTTTTCCGAAACAAGGTTAAATACTGTACGTTTTCCTGTGCAGCTTGATGTAAACTATCAACAAAGCTTTGCCGTTCACTGGAGATAGTAAAGGCGACAAACTGGTTACCCAATTGAGGAACCAGACGCGCTACTTCTGGACGCACATTTAAATCCAGCGCCCCCGCTGGACTATCGACAATAAAGGGTAATTGGTGGTTACTACGGTTAAATAAAGTGGCGAGAAACGCATAGCTAACGGATAGAGTTTGACCCACGCTTGCACCCGCTCGACCTTGTAATTTCAGTGAATCTGGGATATCTTCTAACCGTACTGGATCTCTGGATAATAACTGGGTAATTCGCTGATTGGTTTCTTCAATTATAATTTTCCGTAGTTCCTCCCTGGCGTGCTGATGCGCTTGATTCAGAATGCGGCGGACTATTTCGGTTTTGCGCTTCAAAGTTAAGGTATGGGTGACTTCCGCTACATCGTCTTCAGCTTTGGTAATCAGGAACTCCAACTCCTTTAAACAGTCCGTATCTTCACTCGGTTTACTGTGAGGCGATCGCTCAATTTCTTCTAGGCGTTGGTTACACTGATCCAATTGTTCTCGTAGCTGATCCAGATGCTGCTTTTTGGCTTCTAATTCAGAGTCTCCTTGTTTGAGACGTTCCTCTTCCAAAGAACGCAATTCTGTTTTAAATTCATCTCGCGTTCTAATTACTTTTTGTAACCCTTGCACCTGTTCCTGAAAGTCTTGGTGGTACTGTTCTGGATTTCCACCACAATAATCCGCGATATCCGATTTAATCCGATTGAGTACCCCAACTTCATCCTCTCCCAGATATTGCATAGCGCGATCGCGAACGGCTTGACGAGTCACATCATCCATCTGGCGTCCACAAACACATTCTTGCGCCTCAGCCAGTTCTTCAAAAAACTCTTTGGATGTGGAGGTGGGTAATTTGAGACGGTCTAAATTAGCTTTCAGGTTAATTAAAGAGGCGGCTAAGCCCGGGATAATCCTTTGCGGATCTCGCATTTTCTCCGTTGTCTTTTCTACTTCCCTCTCGACAACTTTTTCCGCCTGATCAAGCTGAACTTTTATCGTTTTTAAACGAGTACCTATATTCTGATCTTTGCCCAAGGCTTGGTCATAGTCTCTCTCCGCATCCTGTATACCTAATTTCAGTTGAGACTGTTGTATCTGTAAAGCGTCTCGTTCTCTTTTAATTTTATCTCGCTTAGTTTTCAGCCGATTTAAGTTATTTCGACGCCGAGTTAATCCTTGAGTCGATTTCGAGCTAGAATTCTGAGCATGACGTTCCCAATTATCCTGAAAGTAATTGGCGGCTTTTTCCAACAAGGATAACTGAAACAGAGAATCGATGGCATCCCGGGCGCGAGTTTGTTTCGGATTAAGTAATGTGTTGGCAAGTTCCCCATCAAAGACAAACAAATTGACAAACTCTGGATTGAGAAACTTTTTAATGTCTCGGGGCGGTAAAAAGCCATCTCGAATACCATAACTATGACTAGAACTGGTGCGATAGGCAACTTTTCCTTGAATGAAGTCAAGATTTAACTCAAATGTAAGTAAGTTGTCATCCATCCCTAATCTGACGACAAATTGACCCGATCGAGTGGAGTCACCACTACGCTGAAATTCGCGAATCTTTTGGCTATTCCACTCTCGTGCAGCCCCTGACAGTGTAGCCCGTAACATATTCAGTGTAGTCGTTTTTCCAGTCCCGTTAGGCATCTGTACTAATGTCACTGGATAAGGCGTCGTGCTATTCTCTGGACACAGATGCACTTGATGATCAGGACATCGTAAACCGGAAGCAGACCAACCTAAGAGAGTAAGTTTTAGACTCATTCTAATTCCTCATAATTATCAGTTTCAATGGCATCTAATATGGTTTCTATGAAAGACCCAATATCATCAGTTTTCGATCTGCCATCGGACAACTCTTCTAACAACTTCATTATGCGTTTAGCCACTTTATCGGGTTGATTATGATGGACTACTGCGGCAAAAACGGCTTCATCTACTTTGACATCTATCGCCATCGTTAAGTTTCCTCACAACGAATTTTAGACAAACTCATTAACCAGTCTTTACGAAGCTGATCACTATTAAGTTCCTCAGCGTTTTCATCTTGAGAGCGCACAAAATCAACAACGATCGCCCGCTTATCAGGATTGGCTGGATCTTTCCGCAAACAGCGCCCCATCCTCTGAATCGTCTCCAATTTTGCCCGTGCTGATGAGAACAAAATTACGGAACGGAGAGAGGGTATATCAATACCTTGAGAAATGCGATGACAGGTGATTAAACAAGTAATCCGGTTGTTGACAAAATCAATCAAATGTTGTCGGTCATCTTCGGCATAATAGGTATGGAAGTCATAGCGATAACGATGGACAATATTAATCACCTCTTCACCATAGTCACGATTTTCCACAAAGATAATGCAGCGATCCAGAATATCTGAACGCTCTGAGAGAAACATCTCAAAATAGGGAAGTTTGGCACGAGAGGTTTTATAGACTCGCGCTAATGCTGTCCAAAACTGCTCATCTGACATGGGATTCCCTTCAGCGTTTCGGGCGGCTTTCTGGCTGTAGACATTGCGGATACGTTGTCGATCTTGATCCGAGAGATGATATTCAATGGGATAGTAATCAAACTCACAGAGAATTCCGCGACGAATTGCATCTTCAAGACTGAAACGATAAATAATTGAACCGACATTCCTTTCAATAAAAGCCGTTCCTTCTTGATCATACTCTCGCTCTGGCGTTGCACTTAATCCCAATCGATAGGAAATATGCTCAGATAACCCGTCTAATTCTTCAATATTTGCCGGACTTCCCAATCCATGTACCTCGTCGTGAATCAGTAATAAACGGCTTCGCGTCGGGCGAGTTAGCGATCGCAAGACGTTACGCAGGGCATTTCGTGATAGGATTAATAGGCTGTTTTCTGGGTCTAACTCATACTCATCTTTGTCATAATAAGTGGCATAATGCTTCAGTACACGAAACCGAGGATTTAATTGACTGGCAACAGCGTACAACTGATTTGACCACTGATCGAGCAAATCTGTTCCGATGGCTGTAATTATGACTGAGTTAATGGCTTGCTGGGCGACTAATTCCCTGATAATATTCAAAGATGTGCGGGTTTTGCCTGTACCTGTTGCCATCTCCAGAATGCCACAACGTTTCTGTAAAAAGGCTGTCATTGCCTGAGTTTGGTGTCGCCACGGATCTAAATCATCCATTTGGTAGGTTCCTCGAAGTTCAGAGACAATCCTGGATTGTTCCGGAAGTTCTTCCAGTGGCGGGGGATATTCTGGGCGTAATCGTAAGAGCGATCGCGCGGCGGCTTCGGGAAACTCAATCACCTCTACCTTGGGCGTCTGGTTATCCCACAACCGCTGAAAGTTTTCGGCTTTTCTTAATACCCGTTCTTTGACACCCAAATGCCAGGAACAGAAGACATCAATACATTCAAAGTTATCAATTAACGCCGATGAACTCTCATTCGCTGAACCGGTAAAGGCGACAATATTATCCTGGTTATCGACAAAAATACCTAACTTTTCATGATAAATTCCCGGTTGATCAAGATTACTGGCTACCGCTAACTTAATTTCTAATATCCCTTGTCCCAATAACCAAGCTAAACAGGCTAATCGATCGCGCACAACTTGCTCAAACTCTTGGTCTAACTCACGCAAAAGCGTATCAGTAATCACATCCTGACGTTGCTTCAATCCTGTCGCGATCGCCTCAGCATCCTCTGGCGACAAATAAGGAGAAGCCACCAACTGCATCTTTCCACCGGAACGAATCAGCGCCGTGATTCCTCTCGCCGCCGCCGCCATTGAGGTACTGGAGAAAAAGCCAACGGCTCGTTTGTAAACGGTAGCCTGTTCCAGACAGGGGAGATAGAAATCGCGAATAATATCAACGCGATCGCTACGGTATTCGTCCTGAATCGATAAATCGCTTAACCCCAATATTAGAGCCTCTGAATCTAGACATTATTCATATCTTTATATATAGCAATTCCCTTTGAGATGTGAAACCCACGGGTATAGACAAAGGGAACAGGGAAGATTAAGTACAGATAGACTCTACATAATTAGACAGTATTATTTCATAAGTATTTGAGCAATCACACCCTCAAAAAAGTACCTATGTAGACCTTTTTATGTTTTCGACATCGCGCTTTTTCCAGAACTCATCTCGCATGGCTTGTTCTGCCTCTAATTTTGATTTACGAGCTGATTCTAAGTCTTCATTTATTTTTTTGACAATCGCTTGTTCTAGTTGAACGTACTTCATCCCACGAACCGTTAAGACAGGTTGGACTAGAGAAATAACACTGGCTCCGATTTTTTTATGGGAATTGACTTGAGTTTGACCGGAATAACGCCTTCC
>CAKZMA010000302.1 GCA_937127375.1 uncultured Coleofasciculus sp.
GCACTAAAGTGCTTACTACGAACGCTGATAGCACTAAAGTGCTTACTACGAACCCTAAAATAATGATTCCTACAGGGGGTTCCTCTGGTAAGATTCGCTTCGTGATGCACAGTTGGGATACTTTAATAGCGTCGGTGCGAGGGTTTCATCAGTATTTTGACCAAAAGCCAGTGAACTCCTTCTGTGTCTTGCCTGTGTATCATGTGAGTGGGTTAATGCAATTTCTGCGATCGCTAACTACAGGAGGACGACTCGTTATTCTACCCTTTAAAGAGGTGGTGGCGGGGAAAGGACGAGATATTGACCCCAGAGATTTTTTTATTTCCCTAGTTCCCACTCAGTTACAACGCTTACTCCGTGCGAATGCAGCAAATTGGTTATCTCAGTTTCACACGGTTTTGTTAGGTGGTGCGCCAGCTTATGAGTCTCTCTTAACTCAGGCGAGACAACAGGGTATTCGTTTAGCGCCAACTTATGGAATGACTGAAACGGCGTCTCAAGTGGTTACTCTGAAACCGGACGCATTTTTAGCGGGGAATAATAGTTGCGGTCAAGTTCTCCCTCACGCCCACGTTACCATTCGCAGTACAACTGGGGAATTTTTGGGGATGAATCAAATCGGAATTGTCACGATTGCAGCAGAGTCTTTGGCATTGGGTTACTATTCTTCAGGAGATAAGGAAGATAAGGAAGATAAGGAAGATAAGGAAGATGAAGAGTTAACTCAAAACCATGTCCTTGAGCGAAGCGAAGGAGCAATCAGAGCGGGTTTTGAGGAAATGTTATCGTCAACCACTGGCGCGAATTTTAAAACCTCGCCCCTACAGACGAATAATAGCGCATCTCTACACTTCCCCAATCACCAATCACCAATCCCCAATAGTCATGCAACGCCTAATAAAATCCCAATGCTGCAATCCGATGATTTGGGATTTTTTGATGAGCAGGGGTATCTAACAATTGTCGGACGGCAGAGCCATAAAATCATTAGCGGAGGTGAAAATATTTTCCCCGCCGAAGTCGAGGCGGCTATTTTAGCCACCCAATTAGTGCGTGATGTGTGTGTGATTGGCATACCGCATAATTATTGGGGTCAAGCCGTTACAGCAGTTTACGTTCCTCGTACATTGGATGTTTCTGTGGATATTTTAAAAGCCGCGCTGATCAATCAGTTAAGTAGGTTTAAGCAGCCTAAATATTGGGTTCCTGTTGAACAATTACCCCGCAATGAGCAAGGAAAAGTAAACTATGAATCTGTTAGAACAACTGCTTTAGAATTTTTGCCTAGGGTTTAAAAAGTCACAAACCTATGAAAGCCTATTGCCTCGACAGATAAAAACCCATACAAAATAGCGAGCGAGACGCTCGCACTACATACAACCGTTCCCCGTTCCCTATCCTCACCACAAGACTTATTCAGCAACCCCTAAATAATGACTTTGCCAATCATTAAAACCCCCTGATCCGATCGCAGATAGGGAACAGACGCACCCTTAAATCCGGTAATAAACGGCTTGTGATGCAACTGCCAATAGCTAGGACTCATATCATGGGCGATCGACTTCAAAGCTCTCAGTTCTTCCACCAGTTCAGTGGCGAGTTCGTTAATCCGATTGGCATGATCATAAGCCTGTTGAGTGGCGATCTCTACCTCATCAGCTAATGTTAAGGGTTGCTTGGGTTTGGCGAGAGGCTGTAGCTGTTGCTGTTTTTGCTCTAACTGCGCCTGCAACGCCGCGATCGCATTATCAATTCCTTGGACTTCGGCGGAAACCTCTGCGGCTACCCTCGCTTGATGGCGATAAGCCGCCGCGATCGCTTTGGGTGAATTATTCTCCGGTTGAACCTCCTGATTGGTTAGAGTATCCCGTTCTTGACGTAGTGCCTCGAGTTGGGAGCGAATTGCCTCAATTTCTGCCTGTATCTGATCCATCCTGATACCACGTTGTCTAAAAAGATAATTTTTTCTTGGTGCGGGTTACTACCTTTACATAACACAATCGTTACATAACACATAAGTAGGGACACGGCAGTGCCGTGCCCCTACTTGTTTCGTAAATGCGAGTTGACCTGATAATCTGGAGAGTCAACTTATTCAAGTATACCCAGCAAAGGTTGGGCTTTGGCTTTGGGTAGGGCTGGTGCGTTCAACTACCCCAACTTACTCCGTTCCGCCTTGAGGTGTCACTTCGTTGAAGTTGGGGATTGCATCTTGGCTCCACCTCAGCCCTGAATACCTCAAGCGGTAATCAGTTTTGGTTTCATCACCAGATACATCAGGGACGGCTGAAATACGCCCCATACTCTCTCGCCAAGAGTGGGAGAGCAACACTCTAAGTGCAACATTTCTAGCACCTACTAAATCGGCATGGAGAGTATAACCACATTGCTGACACACAAAAGTTAGACCTTTATTGGGTCTATTTTCTTTAGATGTGTGACCGCAGTGTGGACAAGCCTGAGAAGTGTAATGAGCATCCACTTTAACTGCAAGACTCCCATCCATTATCCTGAAGGATATAGGCTGAATCACCGATTGGGGATGTGAGTGTGGGGTGGCGCGATCGCACTGCGCTAGTCGATCATGGTTTGTAGGGGCGGGTTTAGGGACTTTCGTTTCGCTATTAGATGATAACGTTTGCTCAAAACCCGCCCTTTCCAGATGTTGGGGCAGGTTGTTAACGGTTGAGATTAGGGAACTCTTAACAGGGAACAGGGAACAGTAAGGGTTTGAGGATGATTTACGAACGCAATAGTTTGACACAACCTCTCCCTAACCCTCCCCTGATCAAGGGGAGGG
>CAKZMA010000303.1 GCA_937127375.1 uncultured Coleofasciculus sp.
TCAGCTTTAGAGTTATTCCCCGCCTGATCATTAACTTGGTCTACAGATATTACACCCGCTGTTTCCGGAGGAGCCAATGCTGTGCCTGCTAGAGGAGGCATTGGTGCTGTGCCTGCTAAAAGAATACCGTGACTATCGGCACTGGCTATTTCTCGACGCCCTAACGCGCGATCGACGGCTCGCTCAATCGCTTCCCCTAATTCTTTCGTGTCAATTTCAAGGTCAAACTTGAGATAAATTTGTAATTCTGGAGGCAAATAAGTTTGTAATTCTTGTTTCTCTTTCTCATTAACCTGTTGAGAGAGTAAATTATAGGCTATTAACTGTAAATCACCTGTCTCGTTTTGTACCACTTGGCGTAGCACGTCTTTCCCAGGCTGACCATAGTTGAGCGCCTCGTCTAAAGCCGCCATTCTGATTTCTTCTGACTCACTGGTCAAACGTTGTTTAACTCCCTCTAATCCACCCAGCACACCAGAATTTAATGGCAAACCTTGTCCGCCTAAAACGGCGTCATTGGGATTGGGTTGATTGGAATTGGCTGTCATCGGTTACAATTGTTGTCGGTGTAGTTAGGAAAAGGTGTACAGAACTGGTGTTCTCACGACAATACTTTTGTACTACTTAGGATAACGACACGGAAATTGAACGTCAAGTTAATTATATAATTTCGCGATCGCATCAGCTCATCACTCTAAACGGCTGAGGGTAAACTGTCCTACATTCCTCGCCGTATCGTACCAATGTCCATCAAAGCGATCGGGTTGAGTTAATCTTCCCGCATGAACCGCATAGTAGCCGTTTCCTGGAGTTTCTTGGATGAAATAAATTAGGGTAATTCCTCGCCCTGTTACCACTTCTCCGTTAAACGTACTGGGATTATTGATATCTACATAATGTCCGGTAAAGTTTGTCCCCTCTTGAGTTAAACAGACGGAATAGGTGCGTCCTAACCGCTGAATTTTCCATACTGTTTCAGCTTGAAAAACCTGTTCAGAGAGTAAATTATAGGCTTTTAACTGTAAATCACCTGTCTCGTTTTGTACCACTTGGCGTAGCACGTCTTTCCCAGGCTGACCATAGTTGAGCGCCTCGTCTAAAGCCGCCATTCTGATTTCTTCTGACTCACTGGTCAAACGTTGTTTAACTCCCTCTAATCCACCCAGCACACCAGAATTTAATGGCAAACCTTGTCCGCCTAAAACGGCGTCATTGGGATTGGGTTGATTGGAATTTTTTTTCATAAGTTCAAAACGTATCTGTTAGTAAAGGGCGACCCGATCCAATTGAGTGGACTTGGGTTATTTAGTGATGCAAGCGGGTCGCCCCTACATAGGTTTTATTCGGTTCCATTACGGAGTTGGGCAGACTTATTGTGAAAAATTAGCCCCGCTATTCTCCATAATGTTCACCTGTGACCTTCCCTCGAAACACGATGTATTGATAGATGTTGTATGCCAACATAATCGGAATCAGAACACCGATAAAGATGATCATGAACACCAGCGCACTGGGGTCAGCCGCCGCCTCATAAATGGTGATCTGAGTGGGGATAATGTAGGGAAACACAACCAAGGCTAATCCCAGGAATGTCAGTAAAAACAGTAGAATCGTCCAAATTAATGGCGTTCTCTCTTCCTGTCGATTCAGACTTCTCCAGAGTAGCCAAATCAGCGTAATTCCCAGTAGGGGTATGGCGGCGAAGATATAAACTTGGGGTTGAGAAAAAAGACGCGATCGCGCATACTCATAAAAGATGGGCGTGGTAATCGTAATCACAATCGCGCCAATTAGCGTGGTGATCGCGGCAATTTTAGCGGTTTTGTAATGGGTAGCTTGTAACTCTCCTTCTGTTTTCAGAACCAAATAGGTTGAGCCAATTAACACATACCCTTGAATTAAAGTCAATGCTACGATAACCGATTGCCAGGTGAGCCAATCCCAAGTGCCGCCAATAAAATGACCCGCTTCATCAACCGTAATCCCCGATAGTACAGCCCCCAAAGCAAATCCTTGACCTAATGCCGCGCTAAAACTTCCGGCACCAAAGGCTAAATTCCAGAAGAACTTACGATTCGCTTGTTCGCGAAACTCAAACGCCACCGCCCGAAATATAAACCCAAAAACCATGAATAAAATTGGGATGTACAAGGCAGTTAAAATCGTGCCGTAGGCTAAGGGAAATGCACCAAACAAACCCCCGCCCATAATCACCAGCCAGGTTTCGTTGGCATCCCAAACATTACCCAAACTGGTCATTAAAATACCCCGGCGTTCCTCAGTAGAAGAGGTAACAGATAAAATACCCACCCCTAAATCAAATCCATCCAGCATCACGTAGAGGAAGAGAAACAGGGCTAAAATCGCAAACCAGACTTGGGGCAGAAAATAGGATAGTGTCTCCATAAAACCTCCTACTGCTGTGCTTCTAGTGGACGTTCATCGGGAATAAACTGTCCTGGGGTAGTGTTGACACCTTCTTGAGTCTCAGAACTGGGTAAAGGGAGGTTTAAATTGGGACCTCGGCGGATAATTCGGCTACCGAAAAATAAAGTCGCACAAAATAACAGGATGTAAACCCCGGTGAAACAGAGTAACGACGTTAAAACATTGCTGGCTGGGACATTAGACACGGCATCTACGGTGCGGATTTGCCCGTACACTGTCCAGGGTTGTCGTCCCACACAGCGAACAATCCAGCCGGATTCTACCGCAATATAACCGAGGGGCGCGGCAAAAATCCAAGCAAATAGAAGCCAACGCTGCTGGGTAATGTTTTCCGGCGAAAGCTTACCCCGTAGCCATTGCAGTACACTCACCAGCATTAATCCGGCGAAGAAGAAGCCAATGGCAATCATGATCCGGAAAGAATAGTAGATTAACCCTAACAGATGGGGTCGATCTTCCGGTTTCCACTCCTTCAATCCCAAGACAGGTTCTGGTAATTCTTTTTTGAATTCCAGGATATATCCCAAAGCATTGGGAACTTTAATTTCCCAATCATTTTTTTCAGCGCTTTCATTGGGGAATGCCAAAAGACTCCAATCAGCGGCAACTCCAGCAGGTACAGTTTCCCACTGCGCTTCCATCGCGGCTAGTTTGGACGGCTGATAACGATACACTTGTTCGCCACTTAAATGCCCAATATAGATCTGTAAGGGGGCAACTGCGATCGCAGTCGCTAAAACAATTTTCAACGCCTTAGAAAAGAAGGCAGAATGGCGTTTGTTAAGAATATACCAAGCGCTAATTCCACCAATCACAAACAGCGATGTCTCCAGGGTGCCAAAGAACATGTGTAGGACACTGTTCATCATAAAGGGATTAAAAATTGCCTGAAAATAATCGCTGACAATAAACTTGCCATCGACAAATTCTCCCCCGGCTGGGGTTTGCATCCAGGAATTGGCGGCTAAAATCCAGAACGTGGATAAGTTCGCCCCGAATGCGACAAGGATAGTGGCAACATAGTGCATGATCGGATTAACACGCTGCCAACCAAACACCATAATCCCCAAAAACGCCGCTTCTAGCATGAACGCCATCGACGCTTCAAAGCCGAGAATGCTGCCAAAAAAATTACCCACCGCCTCGGAAAAGGATGCCCAGTTGGTACCAAACTGAAATTCCATCGGCACACCCGTGGCGACACCGATGCCAAAGTTAAGGACATACAGCTTTGACCAGAAGCGAGCATGGTAATAATAATCAGGATTGCGCGTCTTTAGCCATAGTCCTTCCACGATAACCAGGTAAATCCCCATACCTGTGGTGAGAACGGGCCACAGCATGTGAAAAATAGCCGTCACCGCAAATTGCAGACGTGACAGCACGACGGTATCAGACAAAAATTCCATAACGTTCCGTTACATAAGACCTGAACATGGA
>CAKZMA010000304.1 GCA_937127375.1 uncultured Coleofasciculus sp.
CTACTGACATACGGTTGCAAGTGGCTGGAGGACTATATCCAGACGAACCCGACGATGAAACCCAGCGATGCTGATGGCGCGACCAACCCAGACCCCCCGTCGTGTGAGGGGATCAGCACTCCAGAGTAAAGGGACTATCGGCTTGTCTCAACCGTTCAATTAACAATTAGACCAATTACTAGGCGCGATCGCATTGATCATTTAGAATGTATAAAGGTGATTACGCTACCTTTCCCCTAGAAGCTACTGCTGCATCATACCGACCGCCTGCAAACACCTCTAAACCAAACAAGCAAGGCAGTCAAGGGAAATTTTAGTGGGTCTGTTACTTCTACCCTCCAGTCCTGAGTCCAAAACCTAGTCTGGATAATCGTTTCAGTCATCGATGCGACTGAAAATTTTTCATAGAGATAAAGTAACGAATTTGATTGCATTAACCGTATTAGTGTGATTCAAGTTACATTTAGGGAGTGCAATCAGTTACCCAGACCAACAGAAATTATCACGTTACGGTCAATCTACCTATCACAATGCACGACCTTAAAATCGTGGATACTAAAAATTAGTTTCTTTCCATGAGGGGACTTTTCTTATGCAAATGCAAATGCCAAATACCCTAGAGCAACTCCCTGAAGGCGGAATGGGCATTAAAATTATTTCCCAGATAGCCGATGAGATCAGATACATTCGTACCCGAGACCATAAAAATTGTTTGTTCATCAGCAAAGCCTATGACCAAGAACCTGTTAAAAGACTACCGAAATGCCACCAAAAGAATTTATTTGCTCGGTTAGTTTGTTTCTGTCAACGTCTGATTTTGATGTTGGTCAATTACTATCGCAGAAACCGGACGAAGTCGCGTTATCGAAACCTGAGGCTTACCGTCAATAGCGACCTAAATTCTGTAGAGCAAATTTTAGAATGGTATGGACAGCTTCAGCATTTACCCATTCCCCAACAGGTTTGGCAATTAGGTCAAATCGCTCTAGTTGAGGCGTTTACAAATGTTGTTCGTCATGCCCACAAAGGCTTATCTCAATCGACTCCCGTTGACTTGGAAATCACGGTATACAATCATCGTTTAGACATGAAAATTTGGGATTATGGACAGCCTTTTGATTTAGAATCCAAGTTGAAAGAAGTTTAGCCACAAAATGATTGCTCATTTAGAGTTCCCCAGTCTCTGGGTTTTAAAACATTGTTTCCTTAGGAATCATCAAGACTAAACAAACCACTGATAAACCGAGTTAGGCTAAAGAATTGCCGATGTAATCCCGCCGGGTGAGTTTAACCTCTAAGCCTCATCTGGCAACTGGACTTCCCCCATCTCCATCACTGCTGTCCCCATCTCCAGTTTCTGAGGAGATAAGTAAAATCATGCTTGTACTATCCAATCAATGATAGTATCGTTGTGGCAGGGTGACTCCTATAGAAAGATGCAACGATTGAAAAAATTACTCCTTCTATTCAAAAATTCTTGTGGGGACAGTGCATTTCTGGGTGCGATTGAACAGGTTGAGGGCATTGTCTCCAAGATTTTGTCTGTAGTGATGATTGCTGTCATCTTGGTGGCAATGTTCGATCTGATTATCGTTCTCTCTCAACAATTATTGGTTGAACCTTTCGGTTTCTTTAATGAAAGCTTGTTTGAAATTTTTGGGCTATTTTTAAATGTTCTGATTGCCCTGGAAATTCTGGAAAATATTACTGCTTATCTGCGGAAGCATGTTGTTCAAGTTGAACTGGTTATCGTCACCTCCCTAATTGCCGTTGCCCGTAAAATTATCATTCTCAACCTTGACAAAACCGGAGGACTTGAAATTATTGGTTTAGCCCTGGCGATTCTCTCTCTCTCCATCAGTTACTGGATTATCCGCCGCACTACAGCAAAAAAAACTCATTGAATTTGTCTTATGTCATATTATTTCAGCTTAAACAGTGACCATCTCCTTACATAATTGTGATTTAAACTATGACTCACTTCTTCCAATTTGAGCAAGATTTCGTCGATTCCTTACGCTGCATCCCTATGCAGGTACGAATGAAATTAGACACCTGTGGCGTCAAACTTAAATTAGCCCACTGGCATCAATTCACCCAGCAAGAACGTCAGACGTTAGTGGAAATGCCCACAACCACAGCCCAAGAAAGCCAAGCCTATCAGCAGTATTTACAAAAATTAGTGACGAATTATACCGGGAAACCTGCCTCAGAACTGCCTATCGATCCTAATCCAGCCTGGATGGACGCGACGATAATTCCTGAGGATGTTCAAACGAAAGCCCAAGAATTTGGCGTTTCCCTCATGCCTGAACAGTGGGAAGCTCTAACTCCCACCCAGCGCTTTGCCCTAATTAAACTTAGTCGCCCTAGTCATGAAAACCGAAACTTTTTGCCTGCACTCAAAGAATTTAAGATCATTTAAGTAAATCGTTATTTGTCTTATGTCATTTGTAATTTGTCTTATGTCATTGCTCACTGTTCCCTGACAATTCATAATGCCCTTAATTTAATGCCATGCGATTTAAGGAATTAGAAATTGACGATTGAGATGATCGAACATTTGAATCTACCTGCTTTTGATAGACCTTTGAACAACAGTACTGCTGTAGATTAGGTTCAATGGGGATTTCAATCACAAACTCTGTTCCCTGACCTGGTGACGAAAAGCACTTGAGATGTCCACCATGCTTTTCCACCACGATCTGATAACTAATAGATAAGCCTAATCCCGTACCCTTACCAACAGGTTTGGTCGTAAAGAAGGGGTCAAATAGTCGCTGCTTAACGGAATCGGGAATACCCACGCCATTATCGGCAATCCGAATAGCAATCCAGTTTTCGTTGATCACCTGCGTACCAACCTCAATCATGGGGTTTTTGGATGAAGTACTCTCGCCCAATGCGCCTTTCTCTAACTCTTCTTCTAAGGCATCAAGTGCGTTACACAGAATATTCATGAACACTTGGTTCAATTGTCCTGCATAGCACTCGATCAAGGGTAAGTCACCATAGTTTTTGACAACGGTAATGGTGCTTTGCCTTGCTTTTCCTTTGATGCGGCTTTGCAGAATCAACAGGGTATTATTAATGCCTTCATGAATATCCACCGAGGTTTTCTCAGCACGATCCAGATGGGAGAAGTTCCGCAGCGATCGCACGATTTGATAGATCCGATCTGCCCCCACTTTCATCGAATGCAGTAATTTCGGCAGATCGGTAGTAATAAAATTGAGGTCAATCAGCTCGATATGCTCTTGAACGTTAGCTGAGGGTTGGGGACTGGATTCTTGATAAAGTTCGAGTAACTCTAATATATCCTGAAAGTATTGCTCGGCGTAATTCAGGTTCCCATAGATAAAGTTGACCGGGTTGTTAATTTCATGAGCGACGCCAGCAACTAATTGCCCTAAACTCGACATTTTTTCGGAGTGGACGAGTTGAGCTTGAGTATGTTTGAGCTTTTGCAGGGCGTCTTGCAGTTGCTGAGTCTGTTGTTCCAACTGGGCTTGCGATCGCCGCAGTTGATGTTCGACTTGCTTACGTTCCTTAATTTCCCGTCTGAGTCGCTGATTGACCTGTACCAGTTCAGCCGTGCGTTCGGTAACTCGTCTTTCTAAATCATCATGAGCATTTTGTAGTGCTTGTTGTGCCAGTTTGCGTTCAGTGATATCGCGGACTACCTTGGTAAACCCGCGCAATCGCCCTTTCTTGTCGTACAGCGCTGTAATCACTGCATTTGCCCAAAACCTTGATCCATCCTGGCGAACTCGGTAACTTTCATCCTCAAACCGACCGTTTTCTGCCGCGATTTTCAGGGCTTGCTGTAGTTTACCTGCTTGAACATCTTCGGGTAAATAAAATCGAGACACGGATTCACCGAGAATCTCTTCTTCTTGATACCCGTTAATCCGTTCAGCACCCTGATTCCAACTGATGACCCGTCCCTCTGGATCTAGCATATAAATGGCATAGTCTTTGACATTTTCCACCAGACAACGGAAGCGTTCTTCACTATCGCGTAGGGCTTCCTTAGATTGCTTGCATTCCGTTTGATCACGCACCACAGCGTAGACCAATTTGTTTTCGGGATGGATTGAGACATTCCATAACAGCGATTTGTAAGACCCATCAGCACAACGACAGCGATTTCTAAAGCGGATCGATGCAGTCGGATTACGGGTTAGGGTTTCTAGCTTCGCGATTGTTACCGGGTGGTCGTGCGGATGGATCAAGTTCAGCCAAGGTTGCGCTAAAAGTTCCTGGTGAGTAAAGCCGAGTGTTTCCTCCCATCGCGGATTAAGCTGCTGGAAATGACCATCTTCCCCCAACACGCACAGCATATCCAAAGAGAGCGTGAAAAAAGGATCGGAAGCCTGACTCCCGGTGCTTGAGGTTGGCGGTAAAAAATTTAGCATTTTATAGCTGGGGCTTTATTATGGGAACTCTTATCTTTATTGTTATGTTCTTTCAGATAAAGAGTTGTAGATGCGGTTTCCCCGGTTATGCATTCGTCTCCTTACGCTTAAGTTTAAAGGAGTTTAGACCTAACGCTTCGCTTTAATGATTAGAATTTCTACTGGATATGATTAGTTTTGTCTATAACTTAACCCGATAAGTCAGTACATGGCGCACGAGGCGTCTTTGGTGTCAACTTAATGGTTAGCTGGGCAGTTGTATAGGCGATCGCGTTTGGGTCGATGGCAGTCTTAATTCTTTGTCAAACAAAGACTTGATGCACAGGGACAATTGTAGCACGGCTGACCTATTCGCCACACCCCACACCCTACACCCAGTTTGACAGCCTGTCTTTTGACAATGGTTTGCCGCTTTGCCAGAATCAAGAGCCAAATATTATCAGCTTCAGTGTCCCATGTCCAAAATCTCTTCTCACCACCACAAGCCTCAAGTTTTTGCCATCGGAATTGCTCCACTGGGAATCGTATCTATTGGTGTAGTCCCCATGGGAGTAATTTCAATTGGCTTTGTTCCCATGGGAGTGTTCTCCCTAGGTTCTGTAGCCATGGGAGTCTTCTCGGCTGGGTTAGTTTCTATGGGAACGGTAGCTGTTGGTTTTCAAACGATGGGCTTAGTGAGTATTGGTTCAATGGGTATGGGGAATATTCGTATTCCTATCGGCGCTGAAGAATCCCTCTTTCATCCCGACAATCATTCTCTTCCCACGCCAAACCAACCCAATCACGATTCTCACTAAGTTGTCATTGGTCATTGGTCATTGGTCATTGGTCATTTGTCATTTGTCATTTGTTCTAAAAAACTGAAAATTATCGGTGAAACGGTATTAAAAATAGCGGCAAACATGATAATAAACACCAGATAAATAAGTATAGATGAGTCGGGTTAGGTAAATGTATGTCAGCTAAGAGCGCTTCTATCCGTTCCTCAAGACGATTTTTAGGTGCAGTACAGCTAAAAGCCGCACAGACACTTTCAGAATGCATCAGCGGTGTGCTTACAACCGTCAACAGGGATTCCGCTAACAGTAAAAAATCAACCCGTTGTGCTGCCCATTGATCGGCTCTGATTTCTCGTAACAGTAATAGTTCTTGCCATAGCGCTTCTGTATTAGTTAATCCATAAGAAAATTGCCGCATCCAGCCCAACCAAAAGAACCAAAATGTATCCCGATAATGAAAATGTCCGTCTTCATGGGTGAGAACCGCTTGCAAATGATCAGTATCCAGTGTCTCTAATAAGCCTTGACTCACCACCAGTTCCGGTTGCCAAAATCCGACTTGAGCGCTAAAAACTAAGGGTGTGTCGAGAAGGCGGATTGCTCTACCATGAAGGGTTTGCTGAGGATAGGTGCGAACCTGTTGCCGAGAATGCCATCCGGCAAACGCCAGTTTCAACCCTGACACTCCCACAAATCCTAAGAAAGTGCCAGCTAACCCATAACTGAACCAGCCCTCCCATCGCCAAACCATTTGCCCTTGGGGTCCCATGCAGACGATAGAGATTGCTGTCATCATCAGTAGCAGTGGCGGAAATAAGAACTTGGTTAAAGCATTTTGCCAGCGCTGCTGATAATTACTCTCGTTTCCTGACCAACTGATTCGGGTTAACCAAGCCACGGCTAAAGCACTCAGAATTAGGATTAGATGAATCATTGTTCCTCCCTCGCTTCGCGGATGGCTTGCAAACGCTGGGCGATCGCGTCGAGTTGTTCTAGACTAGCTTGGTCGAGACTGTCGGCAAAGGCGGCGATGATATCCGGATTTCCCACCGCCAGGAATCGCTTCAACTGATCATGGGCTTGCAGCATCCGCGCCTGCTCCTGCGAGAGCAAGGGTTGCCAACGAAATGCCCGATCTTGGCGATCGCACGTTAGCCAGCCTTTTTGGGTGAGGCGGCGCAATACCGTGGTTACGGAAGCATAGGCTAACTCTCGGTCTGGATCAGCTAAGATTCGTTCGTGGACATCTTTGGTGGTAGCGGAACCGAGTTGCCAAATAATCTCTAAGATTTCTGCCTCTAATGGACCAAGGGAGAGTTGTTTGGGGCGGTAACTGGGCATAGGAACCATAGAGATGCAATTAAAATCAGGGAATTGGATACCCAGTTTACCCGAATTTGACTTTAAAAGCTGATTTGATATTGGCTTGGATACACTTATCGCGGCTCAAACAGCTAACCTGCTAAATTGGGATGCTTCCAATTTATCCCCACAGCCGACGCCGAGGAGATCCATTGAGACGTTGATGAGTATCAGCTAGCAAACCAGGAATATCCAGTTGTTCCGGACAACGGGGTAAGCAGTCACCACAGCTTGTACACCGATTCCCTTTCACCCCAGCAAACCAGTGACCCGCATTTTCAAACATGCCATAGCGGTATGTCCCGTAATCTGTCATATCATAAGCTACAGCTAAATTCCGCAGCCTTAATACCTCTGGAATATTAATCATTTCCGGACAGGGTAAACATTGGTAACATTGGCTACAGCGATCCGTTCCCAAAGCCGTGTGAGCTTGGGTTTCTAATCGAGAAAATACCTCGATTTCCTGGGGAGTCAGGGAGCCATCTTGATCTGCAACGGCTAACGGTGCGTCCAATTCCTGTGGATTAGCAGGTCCTACACTCAAGGTGGTAATTCGGCGATCGCTCAATAAAAAACGATAGTTCAACTCCAGTGGCGAGAAGGGATAGCAGAGTTCAACCAGTTTCGCTGGGGGATTGTACAATCGTCCACCCTTATCCGCCGGAGATATGATAAACACCCCCATATGCTTCTGGTGCGCTAATTCTACGGCTGGAGCATGGCGCTGAAAGACGTAGTAATAATGTAGGTTGATAAATTCAAATAAATTGGTCTGGATTGCCGCTAATATGACCTCTAGGGGAGCATGAGTGGAAAAGCCAAGGTGTCTTATCCGACCCTCTGCTAAGGCGTCTTGTATCGCCTGCATACACCCTCTAGGGGAATCGACCCAGGTCAGATGTTCCCAGGTGTTGATCCCATGAATGGCTAAGCAATCCAGATAGTCGAGCTGTAGACGCTCTAAGGATTCATCAATCCACTGTTCCATGACCTGAGAATCAGGCGTTGGCGGTAGCTTGGTGGTAATCGTGAGTTGTTCTCGGGGTACGGGTAATTTTTTGAGGATATTCCCCAAATATGGCTCACTCTTACCATAACTACGGGCGGTTTCTAGATGATTAATCCCGTTGGCGATCGCGTGCTGTATGGTTTCATCAGCATCGGACTCACCCGCCAAGCAGCGCATGGTTCCCAGGGAAAACACGGATAGCCACAGATTGGTTTTCCCAAACCGTCGATAATGCATTTCTCATCTTTGTATCATTTAAGCTTCACCGCCCGTTTTAAATCCTTTATGCTGGGAAAAGTCTTCCGGTCGGATGCTCGATACAAACTCTCGGAAAGCCTGTCGTTCCTCTTCATCCGCATCTCGATCAACGGGTATTGATGCATCAGCGATAACTTCTTCCATCACCCAGATTGGACTATCTGTGCGAAGCGCGATCGAGATCGCATCACTCGGTCTAGCATCAATTTCTTTTTTGGCTTCACCCTGACGAACGCAGAGGATCGCATAGAAGGTATTATCTTGGAGGGAGTGGATAATAATCCGCTCCAACTTCATCTCCCATGTTTCCATGAGACCCACAAACAGATCATGTGTCAGAGGGCGGGGAGCTTTTTGGCGTTCCAAAGCGCTGATAATTGCTTTTGCCTGATCTTGTCCAATGTAAATCGGCAGAGCGCGTCGCTCTAGTGAGTCTTTCAGCAGCACGATTGGGCTACGGGTGACAGCATCTAATGCAATTCCAGCAACTTTCATTTCAATCATTAGCTTAGCCTCTAGAATACAGTCGGCGTCGAGGGCATCAAAGCGAAGCAGTCAAGCCACATTGGATGGATTAAAACTAGAACAAGTATACTACTTTTCCTTTACTTCACCGATTAACCCCAAAATCAGTCCTCTATCATTGAATTGGACACAGATCAAAAAGATTATCTTCTCCAAGTATGCCCCAGTCTCAGGACGTTTGTTTCGGGACTTTATGAAAAAAACACATAACCGTTTATCCTTGTCCCCAATAGCTCTCTAGTGGTTAATCTCCCTCGCTTTGGTGAACTGCCACCTCCTTGCTTTATCTCCTAACGTTAAGATAGACTCGTTTTGATCAGCTATGAAGTAAGTGCTTCAAGTGCTTAAATTGTCACTCTGGCTTGATGTATATCGCGGTACTTGGGTAGTACCAATCGTTAAACACTGGTTAGTTCAGAAGAGTTTCTTAGTTAGACTTACTCTTCACTACCTACAAAATCATTTTATCACGAAGCCTCTATAATCGGCGATCCACGACCAGCTACTTTGATAACATCGTGTTCACAGGATTAATTCAAGCACTAGGCACCCTGCAACCGCTAGGCGGCGATCGTTTTCAGTTGTCTTGTCTTCCTGACAAGGCAGCCTTAATTCTACACAATCTTGCCATTGGTGATAGTGTAGCCGTCGATGGAATATGCTTGACTGTTGAAGAAATTTTGTCCCAAGGTTTTGTGGCAACAGCTTCAGATGAAACCTTGAGCCGTACTACTCTGGGGGAACGACATCAAGCAGCCACTTATGTGAATTTGGAAACATCGATACGAGTAGGCAGTAAACTAGGGGGACATTTTGTCACGGGTCACATTGATGGCATTGGTTCACTTCAGAATTCTGTAAAAACCTCAAATTCCTGGATTATGTGTTTTACTGCACCAGCATCCTTACAAAAGTCATGGCAGCGTCACATTGCTCGGTTTTTGGTGCCAAAGGGAAGTATTGCAGTCAATGGCGTCAGTTTAACCATTGCTGAGTGTGATCCCCAAGGGAGTTGGTTTAAGGTGGCAGTTATTCCCCACAGTTATGCCCAAACTAATTTGAGTTATTTGCAGCCAGGAAGCTGGGTGAACTTAGAAAGCGATATTTTAGGCAAGTATGTTGAGAGATTACTAGGGTATCAAGTCCCAAGTGCGAATTCTTTACCCATGAATGATATTTCACCTGAATTCCTCGCCGAGCATGGGTATTTGTGAATTAGGATATTTTTATCTGTTCCCTGTGATATCATGTCCTAACGATTGCCCATAATTACAATGCTGTAATAATAGGGGTTTCAGGCGTTTTTATTAGGGGTGTTTGACCGGACATGATATGACACACTGAGCGAAGCCGAGGTGTTCCCTGTTCCCTGACCCAAAAATCCCCCGTTGGGTTAACGGGGGATTAGCTCAAATGGGTATTACGCGGTTAACGATTAAGCAGTTACGGTCTGCTTCGTAACAGCCGCTAGCTCGCCCTTAGCATACTTAGCCGCAAACTCATCTAATGTCATTTGCTTAATCTTGCTAGCATTACCCGCCGTACCGAATTGCTGATAACGATCCGAGCAAACCTGCTTCATGTACTTAATAGAAGGCTTCATGAAATGGCGCGGGTCAAAGTTTTTGGGATCTTTGGCAGCCGCTTCACGGATTGCAGCAGTGATAGCCAAACGATTGTCGGTATCAATGTTCACTTTACGAACACCGCTCTTAATGCCCTTTTGAATCTCTTCTACAGGCACACCGTAAGTTTCTGGAATTGCACCACCATATTGGTTGATCATATCCAGCCACTCTTGGGGTACAGAGGAGGAACCGTGCATCACCAAATGGGTATTAGGTAGACGGTTATGAATTTCCTCAATCCGGCTGATGGCAAGGATTTCACCCGTGGGCTTACGAGTAAACTTGTAAGCCCCGTGGCTCGTGCCAATGGCTACAGCTAAAGCATCAACTTGGGTGCGCTCAACAAACTCAACCGCTTGATCCGGGTCAGTCAACAATTGTTCGCGGGACAGCTTACCTTCTGCACCGTGACCATCTTCCTTGTCACCCATACCCGTTTCCAAAGAACCGAGACAACCCAGTTCCCCTTCAACGCTGACACCGACAGAGTGAGCAACTTTTACCACTTCAGCCGTGACATTCACGTTGTACTCGAAGCTAGCTGGAGTTTTGGCATCTTCCTCCAGTGAACCGTCCATCATCACACTGGTGAAACCATTGCGGATAGCCGAGTAGCAAGTGGCTGGACCATTCCCATGGTCTTGGTGCATAGCAATGGGGATATGGGGGTAAGTTTCCACTGCTGCCGTGATCAAGTGGCGCAGGAAGTTCTCACCTGCATATTTGCGAGCGCCGCGAGATGCTTGTAGAATCACGGGGCTGTCAGCTTCATCAGCAGCCTGCATAATTGCCAGGATCTGCTCCATGTTGTTAACGTTATAGGCTGGAATGCCATAGCCATTCTCTGCCGCATGATCTAAAAGCAGCCGCATGGGTACGAGCGCCATAAAAAAGTCCTCCTAACTTTAGGTGTTTTGTCAGCTAGTCGTTTCTAGAAACTTAATTCTTAGAATAATCTTAAGATATTTTTCAGTTTATAGGAAATTATCTTGTCAAGATTCTAAAATTAGTCTTCTTTATCAACTCGATAGTGCCTGACTATAAAGAAAAATAAATAAATATGACATAATGGGTCGCCTGGGATTCGAACCCAAGACCAATCGGTTAAAAGCCGAGTGCTCTACCGCTGAGCTAGCGACCCAAAGTCATGCGCGTTTTCAAGCGCCGTTTCCTACAATAGCAGAAATCACCAAAAATGTAGAGGGTTTTTCAAAAAAAAGTGACGTTGAGTTGTACGGAAGTCTCCAAACTCTTTCCAGGAGCCAACTTGGTGAGATAGTCTCCTGTGTTCAATGCGTTGCGAGGAGCGCTCCAAGGTTCCAAACAGTAATAGTCTTTGCCTTTAACCGTCCAGAAGACGAGAGTTGAGTAGAGGTCATCGTAGGTCAGGGTGAGTTTTAGTTGCCGTTGCTGGTCTGTCACCGTTGCCGATTGAGCTGTGATTTGGCGAAAAGCGATATCAATTTCATCCTCACTCCAATCAAAGCCACCCGTGAAGGGGGAAACTTGTCCGGTTAGCTGATCCTGATACTCTGAAGCCGGAATCTCAAATTGGAGTTGGGTTTTATCTGAAGTGAAGAAATACGGATGCAGTCCTGTTGAGAAGGGCATCACCTCAGCCGACTGATTCGTATAGCGCTGGATTAGTGTCAAGGTATTGCCCTGAAGTTGGTACGTGAAGGTGAGTTGCCAGTCGAAGGGATAAACAGCGCGAGTTTGATCGTTACTATTAAGGACTAGGGTGAGGCTAACTAAGTCATCGGTTACTCGTTCTGTGACCTGCCAGGGCAAATCGCGGGCGAAACCATGTTGTTTGAGCTGATAGTGTTTACCTTTATAGGTGTAGGTATTGTCCGGTAAGTTGCCACAGATGGGAAAGAGAATCGGGATACCCCCCCGTACACTCAGCGTCGGGTCTCGAAACCGTTCGGCATCAAAGTAGAGGATGTCCTGACCTTGAACACTCCAGTGAGAAATCAGACCGCCGCGTTCGGGAACGACTTCTAACCGAGACTGAGAGTCTTGGGCAGTGAGGATATAGGTTGAGTATTGCTCCTGTTTCAGGGCGATCGCAAACATCTGTCTGTTGATTTCCTTAATAATTGAGCGGCTGGAGTTAGCGGCACGACTAACTTTAACAAACTCTTCTCAAAAAAACGGTGCTAATTTTACAAATTCTTAACAAAAAGCCTTTAGGATAGTACATAAGCAATTCTTGTAATTTGAGGGTTCAGGGGTGCCTACAGGCAGTAAGTTGGTTATAGAGTGACACACATCACTCTAAATTGCGTTGAAAATCACACCAAGCAACTGACACTTATCAAGGTCTTTAACCTGAAGTTCGCCGATAGTGTTAGGAGTACCCCCTATGATTACAAATGCTTGGTTACCATGATTCTTCGCACTCTTGTCCAATCGGCTCTTAAAACCGGCTGCCTCAGCGTTGCTTCTGAGGGGCTAATTCGCCAAATTCTGGAAATAAAAGGGTATCAAACATCAGACCTTGAAGCTTTGACCGTTCTTTATAAGGCGGTGAAGTCGGGTCAAATAGAGCGGGAGGCTCATAATAACCGTTTTCTATCATTTCCTGATCTGCACAGGCAAAGCGCTGTAACAGGCGTGTAAATCCCCCAGCTTCAACCCGGATCAGCATAGAGTGATCAGTAACCAAGGATCTACAGCAGGTTTGGTCTCACGTTTCAGGGAAAAATTTAAAATCGGCTGGGCTCGAAGCCAATAAAGGTACTCGTCGGTTAGCAAAAATCTGGATTTAAGCACCGCGAAACTGAATAGGGTTAGCTTACTTGTCCGGCGATTCATCTCACGCCGTATTTTTTCCATTGACTCAGTTAACGGAGTGAGGCTCAATTCCCCTATAAATCACCAGTTTAATGTGCTAAAATCCTACCAAAGGGTTAATTCCTTCATAGTACCTATCAACCAGGATGTATAACCTGGATTACAGTGCGCTAGTCTCAATGGCGAAATACACGATTTTTTTACACGATTTTTTTCCCTTTGTGTGGCTCTTTACCAATGCCAATCCCTCAAATATCGGTTATTTGTTCACAGGTGAAATTGCTCTCCACTTTTACCTTGAGCCAAATCATAGCAAATGTTGTCCCGATTCGGTTAAAGATCTCAAGGTTTTTTCTGTCTAGTGAAAAATATCCTGAATTGATGATCCAAATTCCGGTGAAATGCCAGCTAAACTTTTAAGCATTGACCGAGAAGTATAACAATAGTAGGGATATCGTCGTTGACGAGGGAAAACTGAGTCACCTTATCCGAAGTTAAGCTTGGATAAAAACTATCCCTGAATTATCCTAAAGACCGGGGGGACTTGCTCCCAGACGTATTGAAAGAGTTATCTGCTTAGGAGAAGCCAACTATGCTACACCGCAAGATTTATCAACTGTGTTGCGATGGTCGTGAGGTCTGTATTTTCTTGCGGGATCAGCAACGTTGGATTGAACGCGCTCATATTGTTGATATTGAAGGGGATTTAGTCACCATTCGCTACGAAACTGACGAAGAAGACGAAATTTGCTCCTGGGAGGAAATGGTTCGTTTAGAAAGCATCGGTTCAGTTACTCAAAAACTGGCTTCTGTGACGCGAGGAAATTTTGACCCGCTCGTGTCTGACGATTGTCCAGAAGCGGAACAAATCCACCCGCGCTTCCCTGAGTCAAATCAAGAGTAAAAAATTAGGTGTCATTAGTCATTTGTCTTTTGTTTACCCCCCACTCCTCTGCTCTTTTAGAAGGGCGGGTTTAATGTAGGGGCGGGTTTTACTACTATCATTCAGGGTTGCACCCAGATATGAATAAACCCGCCCCGACAAAGTTGTCGCTAAGTTTCTGTGGGAGGTGCGGTAGGCTCAAACACTGGACAATATCCCTCTGGTGTAACTTTAAAGGAGTAAAGGGGAGAGGCAGAATTCCAGCAGCGCTGACCCCGTTGATGACGGCAGTTGGCACAACACTCAATATTAGCAGGCATTTTCACCGAATTGCTCTGATTAAGCAGTTCACGTTGGGACAAGCCGCGTAATACCAGTTCCTCTCCTTGCCAACGAGCTTCTACTAAACCTGTATCCGCAAAATCTTGCCAGCGCGGATCAGCCGCAATTGCCTCTGGTAAGGTAATGGTCACCACCGTACCCAACTCGGTTAGCTCTCCTTCGTAATTGGTTTCTGGTGGTGGCGCGGGTTGGATAAATGTCTCTCCAATTGGCAGTTCAATCAGAGTTCCTGTTGATGGGGTATGGAGATGGTAGCGATTTTGCAACTCTTCCAATCCAGTTAAGTCAGCCAGATACGTGGGAGAGCCATGAACAAAAATAATATGTTGAGGACGAAGATTATGGATTAACTGAGTGGTTCCTAAACAATCGCTATGCTCGGTTAACAGATAAGTTTCTATATCCGTACTACCTAAGTCATGGGTTGGAGGCGGATATCTCAGGCGTTCGGGTTGCAGCACTGTCCAAGATGTGGGGTTAGCATGACAGTAAACCCTCAAGTCAGCCGTTTCGTCCGTTAGAACAATGCTGGTGTTTTGAGCGATCGCACCTCGTTGCTGCTGATCTAAGCGACGTACACGCGGTTTCACCCGTTCATCCCAAAACAAGGGTTGATGGCGAGCAAAGTTTTGTACCGATGGGGGGAGATGAGGTAGGAGTTCTAAGTAGGCATCGCATCCCTTGGCAACCGTACCATCCACCCAAATATCCAGATTGCGTCCAGTAAACTGGTGATGACTCCGTAGCAGCATCAAGATTTCTTGACCCAAACCCAAGGTAGGTACTGGTAGCAAAATAGAGCGATTTGCCGCCAATGTTTGATCAATTCGTTCGACAAGTTGATTCTCTTGTTGGCGTCGATGGGGGTGTCGCGCTGTACCATAACTCCCTTCGATAATCAAAACATCTAGGTTTGTACCTCGTAAGGCTTCAATGGACAACCCTTCGACCAACCGCGAATTTGAGATAAAGAAGTCTCCTGTATACAGGAGTCGATAGGTGCGATTTGGACTGGTATAGGTTAATAAAAATGCGGCGGCTCCCGGTAGATGTCCTGCGGGAAACAATTGCACGCTTAATCCTTCTCGGAATTCAATCGGCGATCGCCAAGGAAGCGCTTGACAGAATCCGGGAATCTCCTTTGGAGTTAAATGCGTCCAGTTTAGGGGTAATAGTTGAGTTGTGACTTCACTGGCGTAAATTGGTAATTGCGGAAATGCTTGGTGTAGTGCTAGCAACCCCTGGGCATGATCGCTATGGGCGTGGCTACATAAAACAACATCAGCCGGAAAATTAGCTTGAGCTTTTAGCGGCGAAATGTCTTCTAACCCACAATCGATTAGGATGCGGTAGGGTCCCATTTGCACCAGCAAACACACTCCCTCTGCACCATGACCAACACCATAGGCAAAACAGGCTAATTGATCATCCTCTGCTGAGGATGTCACTGGGCGTTGATTGCTCATGAACTTTGAGAAGATGGTTCTGCGCTTTGCCAGTTGCTTGACAACCAACTCACTTGAAGAACCCTAAATACATCGACAATGCTTCTAAACCTTATTCCTCAGAATTTTTAGCCTAATCTTTTCCGTTAACTGTCTAGAAAACCCGATTCTATCAACCAGTGTATTGACGGTATACAAGCAGAGGGTATACAAGCAGCATACTACTGCTCAATATCATGTCATAAATATCTGGGCTAGCTTATACCAGATTAGTGGGCTGAACCGTTGCCGTGATAGTTATCTGAATCGTAGAACCCGTTCTTAGTGCCAAAAATGAGAGAGGACACGGTAAAAAGAATGGTTAAGACCACTAAAATCAGTTTGATATCCATCTATAGTTTACTTACTTTTATCTGAAAAACAGTATCTGAAACTCTACTGAATACTTTTGACCGATCAGTATTTTGGTCTGTTCAGTACAGATACCCATCTTACCACGAAATTTCTGGTCAGGTTGAATTAGCTTTTCATGTACCAGCAGGGTAAGCCGGGAAAGCATGATGAACCCACTGAGCCACCTTCGTGCAACCTATCTACATCTATATCTGCATCTAAAAATAGCACTAAGCTGGTGACAAGATTTGAACTTGCGACCGGCTGATTACAAATCAGCTGCTCTACCACTGAGCTACACCAGCAACTTCGTTTAGCATAACAAATTATATCAGCAGTGGGGAAGGTTGACACTCCCCAGCCTTTATTACCCCCTGCAAGAGGAGCGATTGAAATCGCTTCTACACAAACTTTCGTTCGCCTGCGCGGACTGGGTTATAACGGGGGTAGTGCCCCCCAGATTTGGTATCACAACCGGGTGTCAAACGTTTAATAGTACGGGTTTTGGTAATAACCGGGCTAGAACCTGCTTGAGTACCATCACTGTCCAATCCATATCGGCTTCGGTGGTTTGTCGCCCCAACGTCAGGCGAATGCCCCTCAATGCCTCTGATTCAGAGTAGCCCATTGCTAATAAAATCGGACTGGGATTTAGTTTGCCACTATCACAGGCAGAACCCGCACTAATGCCAATCCCTGCCAGGTTAAGCTGACGCACCATCGTTTTGCCTGTTACTCCCTCCAATTGAGATGCTGGGATATTGGTTAGGCAAAAACTAACATGATGAGGTAAGCGGTGTCGGAGCGAACCAGTGGGTTTTAAGTAAGGGATGTCGCTAAGTTGATTAAACAAGCGATCGCGCAACTGAATTAACCGAGGTGTTTCCTTTCCTAGTTCTGCTGTTGCTAATTCGGCGGCGATACCAAATCCCTCGATCGCGGGAACAGCCTGTGTCCCTGAACGCTGTTGCATTTCCTGTCCCCCACCCCACAACAGTGGCACTAATTCAACCCCAGGACGGACATACAGCGCCCCCACTCCTTGAGGTCCATAAATCTTGTGACTTGACATTGACAGCAAATCCACAGGTAACTGCCGTACATCAATGGGCAATCGTCCAGCTACTTGTACCGCATCGGTATGGAATAGTACCCCATGATCCTGAGCAATTTGCCCCAGTGCTTCAATGGGTTGTAACGTTCCCACTTCACTTTGACCATAGATGACAGATACTAATACCGTATTCGGTTGCAGGGCGTCTTCCAAGTCATGGGGATTTACTCGTCCCTCCCTATCCACAGGCAATCGTGTCACTTGCCATCCCCAGGTTTCCAACCAGCGAACAGGTTGAGCGATCGCGGAATGTTCCACGCTAGAAATTACAATATGCTGGGGTGTCTTGTAGTTTTGAGCAATCCCCATAATGGCTAAATTATCTGCCTCTGTACCACCTGAGGTAAAAATCAACCCATCGGCTGGCGCATTAACTAAACCAGCCACTTGCATTCTCGACTGTTCCACGACAGTGGCAGACCGTTGTCCCCACTCATGTAAGCTAGAGGGATTACCCCACTGCTGAGTCAATACCCCTTGCATCGCCGCGATCGCTTCTGGGCGGGGGGGTGTCGTGGCGCTGTAATCGAGATAGATTTGCATAGTTATAGTGTCATTTGTCTTTCGTCATTTGTCAGGGAACAGGTAAGGTAGAGTTTGGAGTTAACTTCCTCCTCTCCCTCATCTCTCTCATCTCCCTCATATCCCCCAGATCCCTCTACTCACCGGGTTTATCCACATTGTAGTCCTCGTGGGACAAGACAGCGTAGGGAACCAACAAACTCCCGTAGTCATGACAAATCATCCGGTAGTTACGGGTAACCGGGATACTGACAATCCAGCGATTGTGGCGTAGTCGCTTACCGCCAAACTCTCGGTAGTTCTTTTGTTCTTCCAATCCGGCAATAATCGCACGGGCTTTGACCACGACATGGGTGGGCAAATCCTTTAAATCAATGGGATCGTTGTCAAAAGTAGACTCCCATTCTTGCTTTTGTTGCTTTTTAGCTTCCCGTGCCTTGTTTTCTTGCTCACATCGGTGGCAGGTTTGACCATACCCCTTATGACCGCACGGAAATGTCTTTTTTCGTCTCGACATAGAACGGTGGTATGGGTTCAAACCCTAGACGTGACCATGTTGTCTTCCTGATAGTGATTTCCCCCATTCAGGTTGTGGAAAACGTGATTTAAGTTGTCCATTGTATTTTTATGTTAGTGCAATAGGGACAAATCCTTGAGCCTTATTTCCAACTGAATCAGAAAAATACCGATCAGCCGTTTTAGCCAAATGGCTCAGAGTCCCCTGTACCTTATACTTTCCTCGCTTCTCCGGCTTGTCTCAATCGATCAATTTTCATTGACAGCCTACTAGGTTTGTGTCCCCGTAGATGATAAAAAATAATCAAAGCAATAAATGAATCTAATCGAGATTCAATGACACAATCATACTGGCATCAAGGTATCATCTGGCTCATTGTACTAACTCTATCCGCTTGTCAACCGCCTCCAGTTGAAGTTCACCGTCCGCCTCCCTTACCGCAAGATCCCTTTGTTCAGGTCTACTTTAACCATTCCCCCTCGACAACCTACAAGGAACCCTATCGCTTAGTGACTCGACCGGGCGATAATTTAGAGCAGATTATTGCCCAAGCGATCGCGACGGCTCAATCCACGGTCGATGTTGCTGTCCAAGAGTTACGCTTGCCGCAAATTGCTCAAGCCTTGGTCAAACGACATCAAGCAGGGGTTAGAGTCAGGGTTATCGTAGAAAATACCTACAACCGCCCTTGGAGTGAAGTCTCAGCTCAAGATATCGCTAATCTTCCGCCTCGGGAACGCGATCGCGCCCAAGAGAATTTACGGTTAATTGACCGTAATAACGATGGCAAGCTGACTCCCACTGAAATTAATCAGCGAGATGCTCTAGTTATTTTACGAAATGCTGGCGTTCCTATCCTAGACGATACAGCCGATGGCTCTCAAGGTAGCGGCTTAATGCACCATAAGTTTGTCGTTGTGGATGGATATACGGTTATGGTGACATCCGCTAACTTTACGACCAGTGATATTCATGGCGACTTTCAAGCACCGGATAGTCGGGGTAATGCCAATAATCTCCTTAAAATTGAGAGTGTGGAATTAGCGAATTCCTTTACGGAAGAATTTAACCAGATGTGGGGAGATGGACCCGGTGGCGCACCCGACAGTCGGTTTGGTCTCAAAAAGCCACAACGCCCTGCCCAACAGGTGACACTCGCAGATACCACTGTGGTGGTAAGGTTTTCGCCTACGTCACCGACTCAACCCTGGAGTCAAAGCAGTAATGGTTTCATTGATCAAATCCTGCAAAGTGCTACCCAAACCATTGACTTGGCGTTATTTGTCTTTTCCGAACAGCGACTGGCAGATCAGTTACAAACTGCCCATGAACAGGGTGTCCAAGTTCAGGCGTTAATCGACCCCAGTTTTGCCTATCGTTACTATAGCGAAGGACTGGATTTATTAGGTGTGGCGCTGAGTAATCAATGTCGCTATGAAGCCCGTAATCGCCCTTGGCAAAATCCGATCGCCACAGTCGGTGTTCCCAAACTCCCATCCGGCGATCTGTTACATCATAAGTTTGGGGTGATAGATGGAAAAATGGTAATTACAGGGTCTCATAATTGGTCAGCATCAGCCAATACTCAAAACGACGAGACAGTGTTGGTAATTAATAGTCCTCTAGTCGCCGCTCATTTTGAACGTGAATTTGAACGCCTCTACACGAATGCCATACTGGGGGTTCCGGTGGCGGTGCAGCGCAGTATTCAGAACCAGCAGCAATCTTGTCCCCAGATTACTCAGGCAGATGATCCGAACGCCCCAAGTTTTAGGGGAATAGTCAACCTCAACACCGCCACCCAGGAGGAACTGGAAACTTTACCCGGAATTGGACCCAAACTGGCTGAGCGAATTATTACCGCGCGATCGCAAAAGCCATTCACGTCATTAGCTGACCTTGACCAGGTTTCAGGTGTCGGACCTCATCTACTCCAGCAGTTAGATGGGCGAGTGACGTGGTAATCCTACCAAATTATCAGGCTATGAAATATTTTCCTTTTTGTAGGGGCGGGTTTTACCGATAACGTTCTGTCGATGTCCGATAACTTAACTAAACCCGCCCTTGTTGGGAAGCAGAGAGATAATTTTGACCGGTGGGTATTTAATAACTCTTAACGACTCGTGCCATTCTACGCTCATCGTCACGCCGCTTAATGGTCTCGCGCTTGTCGTATAATTTCTTACCCTTACCCAGACCCAGGCTCACTTTCACCAAACCTCGCTTCAAATACATTTTCAACGGTATCAGCGTTAACCCCTGTTGTTCTACCTTGCCAACGAGTTTGCTGATTTCCTGCTTGTGCAGCAACAGTTTACGGGTGCGAACTGGATCGTGATTGAAGTAGAGGCTGCTACTTTGGTACGGCGAGACATGTACGTTCAACAGCCAAGCCTCACCATTGCGAACTAGGGCGTACCCATCTCGCAAATTGACCCGACCCTCGCGAATGGACTTAACTTCTGTCCCTTTTAATTCGATGCCCGCTTCGTAAGTCTCTAAAATCTCATAGCGGAAGCGTGCTTGCCGATTATCGGCAACAACCTTGAACCCTTTACTTTGATCACTCATACTAATCACCTTAGCGTCTGATACTGGAAATTGTGGTGTTAGACAATCGCCCCAGGAAACCCTCAAAAGGTAAAGTTTTGTTAAAATGTTGACAATTCCTGGAAAAACCGTAACAATAGATACAGAACAAATGAATCGTTCATCTCTCTAGACATCAGTCAGTTAGCAATTAACCGTGAAGGATGATTAGGGAGACGGAAGTAGGGACAACTCCCGAAGGAACGCGCCTCATCTCACTACAGTTACATTACGAGGCGAATACCATGAAACTTACTTATCGCGGTAGCAAATACGAATACAATGCCCCTACGGTAGAAACTGTCGAATCAAAAGCTGGTGGTAAGTACCGGGGTTGGGACTGGCGATTCCGCAATTTGAAAAATCCGCCAGTGTTACAACCACGAGTCAACCTAAAATATCGCGGCGTGCGTTATCAAACACCAGGGACTGTTGCTAATAATGGTGTTGCGTCAGAAAAAGCACCCACTTTAGTGTCCAGTCAAGATAAAGCTCGTTCTCGGATGAGCAAGCAGCAACGAGTCCTCAAAAACCGTCAGCTTTCGATGTTGTACCGTTCAGCGACAGAAGTTGGATTGGCAACTCGTTAACGGCTGATGGCATTCCAACTGAATTAAAACTAGAGTAGAGATGTTGCATGCAACGTCTCTACTTTTTGCAGTTGGCTTTAAAGCTTAATCTCTAAGGGTTAATGCCAGAAACAAGCCGAGAACAAATCCTAAGTCTAACGTGCAGACTAGACTCGCCCAAAATAGCGCCAGATGCACGGCAGTTTCTTTCAAGTACACCCAAATGTAGGGGTGCAAGGCTTGCCATTGCTGTCAACTTAAGATGAAAACCAATGTAACCTCAAATCCTTACTGTTCCCTGTTCCCTGTTCCCTGTTCCCTAATCTTCACCGCTAACTTTAATTGTGTCCACCTACTTACATACAAGCTAAGGATTCAAATAACGAGACGCCATTTGCATCGCATCAGCAATATCCACATCGCCGTCACCATCTGTATCCAGGAATGAATTCAACACCGGATTCGATCCTTCAGGATTTTGGTTATTTGTTCCCGTTTTAAGTAAGTTCAGCACCAAGGGAACCAACATGGGTAACAGGGATTGAATGGTAGCAGCATTGAGTCCTGTCCGTTGTTCGGCTTCCTCTACTAACTGTTGGATTTGCGGTGTATTAAAGAGTAAGTTGACCGCTTGATTGTTAGCACCTGTACCACTGAATTGGTTAATAAAGGATTGTGTTTCCTGTTCTCCTTCCGCTTCTCGCTTTTGTTGCAACGCGGGACGGGCATATTTGCCAACGATAGATAAAACGGATTGAATTGTGGAGGGGTCAGCCTCGGCACTTTGGCTGAGGTTTTGCACCGTACTGAGAATGCCAGCTAATTGACCAGAACTGGCTTCCTGAGAGGGGTTATTCATCGCACCGAGAATTTGGTTGAATAAACTCATTGTTTTTTAGGCTGTAAAGAGTGTCTCTAATGATAAGCATTATCCATTAAGTATAGTTCGTTGCTCTTGGCTCACCACACGGTAACGTGGGATCTATTACCCGTGCTGCCAGCTCCTATTGATACTCTCCGCCGATCGCTAAACTATAGTTATCACTCCTATTCCTTCTACCCTCTGCCCTGGAGCCTTCTGAAACCATTATGCCCCTACCCCGCCTACTGACGCTCATTATCGGTCTCAGTATCATTCTGGGGCTAATCCTGTGGCTGATTGACTCGATTAATCGACTCTATTGGTCGTTAAATTCGCCTCTACTGGCAAATTTGCTGGTTTTATTGCTAATTGTCCTACTTATCCTGTTAATTGCCACGTTTGTTTATTACGTTTGGACATTCAGCCGCCCCAAATCCTCATCCCGCAAGCGTCGCCCGACGCCAAAAGTGCCACAGGAAAAAACGGAAGCGGCTTCTGAAACCCTCAAAGCCGTGCGACAGCAGGTACAGAACATTCAAGATGAGGTAGCCCAGCAAGCCCTGTTGAGTCGATCGCGTGAGATTGAGGCGACGTTAGCCCGTGGGGAACTCTTGGTTGTCATCTTTGGTACGGGTTCATCGGGGAAAACTTCCCTGATTAATGCTCTCATTGGGCAGATGGTGGGTCAAGTGGGCGCACCGATGGGAACCACAGATCAGGGACAAACGTATACGCTAACGTTGAAGGGAATAGAACGGCAGATTTTGATTACCGATACACCAGGGATTTTAGAAGCGGGTGTGGTGGGTACCGAACGGGAACAACTGGCGCGACAGCTTGCCACGGAAGCCGATTTATTATTGTTTGTGGTGGATAATGACTTGCGACAGTCGGAATATGAACCGTTACGTCGTCTCGCGGATATTGGTAAGCGATCGCTGTTGGTTCTCAATAAAACCGATCTCTATACAGAAACCGACAAAGAAACGATTCTAGCCCGGTTACGCCATCAGGTACGCGGCTTTATTGCTGCATCGGATGTAGTAGCAATTACCGCCAATCCCCAATCTGTACGATTAGACAATGGGGAAGACGTCCAACCTGACCCTGACATCATACCCTTAATCCGCCGTCTGGCGGCGGTGCTACGCGCTGAAGGGCAAGATTTGATTGCGGATAATATCTTACTCCAGTCTCAGCGTTTAGGCGAAGACGCCCGTCGTCTGATTGATCACCAACGGCGGCGACAGGCGGAGAAAGTGGTGGAACGGTTTCAGTGGATTGGCGCTGGGGTGATTGCGGTTACGCCGTTACCTGTCGTCGATTTATTAGCAACGGCGGCGGTTAACGCCCAGATGGTGGTGGAAATTGGTCGAATTTATGGCTGTGATCTGAATATGGAACGGGGGAGAGAATTAGCGCTGTCTCTGGGGAAAACCTTAGCCAGTTTGGGCATTGTTCAAGGGGCGATGCAACTTCTATCAAGGGCGCTACAATTTCACATCGCTACCTATTTAGTTGGCAAAGCGATTCAAGGGGTAACGGCGGCGTATTTAATCCGAATTGCTGGGAAGAGTTTTATTGAATACTTCCGTCATGATCAAGACTGGGGCGATGGGGGAATGACAGAAGTGGTGCAGCAGCAATTTCAGCTAAACCGTAAGGATGAATTTATGAAAGTATTTATTCAGGACGCGATCGCACGAGTGGTTATGCCCCTGAGAGATGCTTCCGAGGTGAAGGATTTAAGAGATTCTAAACAAGACGACTGGGAACATTAAGTTTGTCATTTGTCATTTGTCTTATGTCACAGGACAGGAAATGGGGAACAGAAAATTCATAATTTACAAGTCATAATTCATCACTTGAACGCCCTGCGGTAACTGACTTACCGGGGCGGGAATCATTTCTCCGCGAAAGTCTAAAAGCTGAACCAACAGAAGGTATGCCAGTGCCAGAAGTATGGAAATGGCTCCAGTAATAATTGCCACAATTTTTGAACGATTCATTGATAAATGGTGACTGGTGATTAGAAATGGCTGATTAGGAAAAACGGGGAACTCAAAACAGGAAATAGAAAATAGGAAACATTGTGAGTTATACCATCTTACGGCTAATCTAAAAGCATAAGCTGTCGCTATTCTCGTTCAATTGTTCCACTAAATGTTTTATTCTACAGCATAAGAGTTGGTCAAGTCGAAACCTTGCTGAATGCAAATTTCTATTCCACCAACGCCCGTTGTCTTATGGTTGCCCCATCAATTCGGAGGTTATGATGGCTCAGGACTACTCCGGTCAAAATCTGCAAGGTCGCTCGTTTCGAGGCAGAACTAACTTGGCAGGTGCTAATTTTAGCCACGCCGACATCCGAGGCGCAGATTTTAGCAATGCTATCCTAACGGGGGCAAATTTTAGCTATTGCCAAGCTGGATTGCAGCAACACTGGGCAATGATTCTATTGCTGGTTGCTTTATTTCTATCCACGCTATCGGGTTTTGTTTCCGCCTTGGCGGGTGTGATCACCGGAGCGGCGCTGATTAGTCAGAACCTGATCGAAATCTTAGCGGGTGCGTTTATTTTAATCGCTTTGGGCGTTTTTGTCAGCCTGACGATCCGCCAAGGGCTGATTATGGCGTTAGGGGTTTGGGTGGTGGCAATTGTGGTTGCGGCAATGGTAGCGGTTCTGACAGGAGCCACAGCGGTAGCGGTAACTTTAGTAGCTGCCAGTGCTTTCGCCGTCGCTGCTGCTATTGCCATGGCAGTCGTGGCAGCCGGAGCCGCCGCCGGAGCTATCGCTGCTGCTAGTGCTGTCGCCATTGTCGCCGCCGGAGCTGGTGTCGTCGCCGCTGCCGGTTCTGTGGTTGTAGTTACGGCTGGGGCATCCGTGGCAGCAGCAACCAGCGCCGCAACAGTGGCAGTGATTGTGGCGGTGGGTGTGGCTGGACTTTCTGCTTATGTAAGCTGGCGAGCCTTAATCGGGGATAAAAACTACGCCTTCATTCGTCGGGTTGCGGTTGCCTTTGCTGCGATTGGGGGAACAAATTTTCAGGGTGCCGATTTAACGGACGCGGATTTCACCCAAGCCCTGCTCAAAAGCACCAATTTTAGACAAGCCAAGGTTACGCGCACTTGCTGGTTTCAAGCCAAAAAACTCGAACTCTCCCGTGTGGGAACAACCTATTTGGATCAGCCCAAAATTCGGCGATTAGTGGTTACGGGTGAAGGACAAGAGGAAAACTTTGACAATCTTCGCTTACCGGAAACGAATCTGCGGGGGGCTAATTTAGTTGGGGCGAGTTTCATCAATAGCGATCTCAGCCACGCCAATTTGCAGTCGGCTAACCTAAAGGGGGCGACGCTAAAAAACACCAATTTAGATAGTACCGATCTAATTGGGGCTTGTCTGGTGGGCGCTTATATTGAAGAATGGAAGATCACAAGGAAAACCAAATTTGATCGGGTGCAGCGTCAGTATATCGTTCGACGATTGGGTCTGAAAAAACGACCGAAACGCTAACCCCTATCCAGAAACGGTTCGGGAAACTTTCCCACCTTACCAAGAGATAAACGTACAATCAAACTGGGCAATGCCATCGTGTTCTGCCGATCTTTACCAAAAGTGGCGGGAAGCCCACCTTCTTTTAGAGGGAGGGAAAACCACTTACCGCCGAGTTCAGAGTCATCGTTAATTGTAATTGTGCCATGAACCCTGAATCGGAAATCACCCTGATTTGGCGAGGGATGAATTTAACCGGATCTAAGATAGATGTGCGTCACCAGGAGGTTCTATGAATAAAAGACGCGAGATTTTCGCCCCCCACAGCCGTTCAAGGCGTAGACAACGAAGACGACAAATCGCTCTAGTCGCTGGAGTCGGACTCGCCGGTCTAATTTGGGGAGGAACGCTGATAGGTGGTAAGTATACCAGGGGGCTGGGTCAATTGACCATCCGGCTACCATTTGTGCAGCATAATTCCTTTAACCCAGAAAAACAGAGCGACACGGCGGTTTTGCGACTCGCGTCTTTACCAGCGAACCAGCGAAAAGCCAAACTTGAGACGATCGCGCAAGGAAAAAATTCCATTGATAAGTCTCGGGCGCGTTATCTTTTGGCAGCGGATTTAATGGCACAAGACAAGGGCAAGGAGGCGCTGCGTTGGTTAGAGGGATTGGAGTTGGACTATCCTGTACTCGGTGGCTATATCGCGGTTAAACGCGCCCAAGCTTACGAACAAATTGGAGAGAAAACCAAAGCCCTAACGGAATGGCAAAACCTGCTGCAACGTTACGCTGATCAGCCCGTTGCGGCTTATGCGCTTCATGCTCTTTTCTCTAAGAAGTCTGAGTATCAGGAAGACGAGATCAAATCATTGTCCGCCAATCCGAGTTGGCAAGAGAAAATCCAGCAGATGTATGAACCGCCTATTGACGATCCCAAATACTGGGAGAAAGCCGTCGCCAACTACCCCTCTCATCCGCTGATTCTGGAGTTAGCCGGACAGCGCCTGCAAGAGAATCCCGATCAGCCTGAGTTGATGCTGCTGTTGGCTCGATATGCCTTTGATACCCCAGAGGTCACTCCAGATGTGACACCGATCTTAGACCAATTGGTGGGAAACTACGGTAGGGCAGTTGACTCCGATGATCAACCTCTAATTAAACCAGAGGATTGGCAAATGATCGCGGTGGGCTACTGGCGCGATCGGAAATATGGTCAAGCCAGCGCCGCTTATGCCAAAGCTCCCGAAACATCCAATAATGCCTATTTAGTGGCAAGAGCCCTGAAATTTGCCCAGCAGTACGCGGACGCTAAACGGGCATACAAACAGATGGTGAGTGATTTTCCCGACGCCGAGGAAACACCCGCTGCCCTGATTGAACTGGCGCAACTGCAACCGGATATTGAGGCAGTTCCCTATCTAGACGAAGTGGTTGAACGCTTCCCCGAACGCGCTGGGAAAGCCCTTTTGGTCAAAGCCGAAACCCTGGAACGCCTAGGAAGTTATCAAGCCGCCGAGGAAGCCCGAAAACAATTGATTGATGAGTATGGTGAGTCTGACGCCGCCGCCGCCTACCGTTGGCAAGTAGCGCGATCGCACGCTGAATCCGGCAATGTCGAGGCAGCATGGGAATGGGCAGAACCGATTACCACGGAAAATCCCCATGGTTTCCTGGCACGTCAGGCTGGATTTTGGGTAGGCAAATGGGCAAGGGAATTGGGACGCCGACAGGATGCCCAAGCCGCATTCGAGCAGGTGATTACCCACCACCCCCAGTCTTACTATGCGTGGCGCTCTGCCGTGAAGCTTGGTTGGGATGTGGGCGACTTTAAAACTGTCCGTCAACTTGATCCGAAACTGGTTCTGCCGAAAACTCGACCCCTGTTACCGGTGGGTTCAGCCGCCCTCAAAGAACTCTATTTACTGGGTGAAGACGAAGATGCTTGGATACTTTGGAAAGCCGAATTCCAAAATCGCCTCGAACCCACTGTCGCTGAACAGTTTACTGATGGCTTGGTGCAGTTGGCAATCGGAGATTACTTGAGCGGCATTTCTACCCTTGCCAGCTTAGAAGATCGGGATACCCCCAAAGAACAAGCGCAGTACCAAGACTTACAGGAAAAATTCACCTACTGGCAAGCCCTCTATCCCTTTCCTTTCTCAGATAAGATCTCAACCTACTCCCAAAAGCGGCAACTCAATCCTCTATTGGTAACTGCCCTAATTCGCCAAGAATCTCGCTTTGAACCCGATATTCGGTCGGGTGCTGGTGCTGTCGGTTTAATGCAAATGATGCCCAGTACAGGGGAGTGGGCAGCAGAAAATATTGATATGGAGAATTATTCTCTAGAAAATCCAGACGATAACATCAAACTGGGAACCTGGTTTCTGCGAGAAGTTCACCAGTCTTATAACGACAACTCCTTACTCGCGATCGCCAGTTACAACGCGGGTCAAGGGAATTTGTCAAAATGGCTGCAACAAGGAAGTGCTGGTGATCCAGATGAGTTTGTTGAATCCATTCCCTTTGATGAAACCAGAGATTATGTGAAGCAGGTGTTTGGGAACTATTGGAATTATTTACGGCTGTATGATCCCAAAGTTGCCCAGCAAGTTGCCCAACATTCTCAGAGTCAATCAACGGCAATGCGTCGGTGAGGGCTTGGGGGGAGCTGGGAGAGCAGGGGAAGCAGAGGGAGCTGGGGGAGCTGGGGGAGCAGTGTAGAGACGTGCCATGGCACGTCTGGGAACAGGGGGAGAGCAGGGGAAGAAAACATTCAATTAATACTTACGCTGTGTATCAGAAAGAGCAATATACTGATAATGTTATAAACAATAGAATCGTCAATTATTCAATTAACCGGGAATGGATTCGACTGCTGATTTGCCAGGGGCATTGACTACCCTTGACCAGAGTCCAGTTGTCGCGACTTCTGAGCTAAGCAAAGTCTATCGCACTGGCTTTTGGCTGAATCAAAAAATTGAATCACTGAAAAACTGTTCTCTCTGTGTTGAACCGGGAGAGACGTTTGGCTTGCTTGGTCCGAATGGGGCAGGTAAAACGACGCTATTGAAAATTTTACTGGGGATTGTCCGTCCTACCTCTGGACGGGCTTGGCTGATGGGAAAACCCATTGGCGATCGCGGAGTAAAGCAGCGAATCGGGTATTTGCCAGAAAATCCCTATTTCTATGACTATCTGACAGGTTGGGAATTCTTGCAACTGACCGCCGGGTTGTTTCAAATCCCCAAAAGTCGTCAACGTCAACGCATTCCCCAATTGCTGGAGTTAGTTGGGTTATCGAAGTCGGCGGCGAAAAAAAAGCAGTTGCGACAGTATTCTAAGGGAATGCTTCAGCGCATCGGTATGGCACAAGCCCTGATCAATGACCCTGATTTAGTGTTTCTGGATGAGCCGATGTCGGGACTCGATCCCATGGGACGCTATCAGATCCGGGAAATTATTCTCTCACTCAAGGAGCAAGGTAAAACCATTTTCTTCAATAGCCACGTTTTATCCGATGTGGAGAAGATATGCGATCGCATTGCGATTCTGGCACAGGGAGAGTTAATTTGTGTTGGCACACTGGATGAACTTTTGGGTGTAGCGACTCATTACCAAGTTCGTGGGAAAGGCGGTAACCTCGACATTCTCCAGCGCTGGGTTAAGGAACTGGCATTCGAGGAAGATCGCTGGTACGGTGAACTCAAAGGCGAACCCCAAGAATTTATTGCCAGTCTGCGCCTGATGGGAGCGCAATTAATCGAGATTACCCTAGCACGTTCCTCGTTAGAGGAATTTTTCATGCAGCAGTTACAGCAGCGGGGGATTGAATCGAGCCATTAGCAGGGAGATGGGGGAGATGGGGA
>CAKZMA010000305.1 GCA_937127375.1 uncultured Coleofasciculus sp.
CCGATAATAAAGCTAAAGTGATTGTTGTGTAGATAGTTAAATTAAGATGTTACGCAAAATTTCCTTGGGAACAGTAGGATTGTGGGTTGGGGGAGTACTGACCATCATCGGCTTTGTGGCTTATGCCACCGAGAACGCGACCTTAAATTTAGTGGGATTTTTCTACGGCGTCCCCATCTTACTGGGCGGTTTTGCCCTGAAAGCAGCTGAACTCAAGCCTGTACCCTTAAGTCAACCCACACCACCAGACGTGTTGCAACAGCGACAGCAGACAGCTACTTCCATTCAAAACCAAATTCGCCAAGATGTGATGCGTTATCGTTATGGTCAAGACGCTCACTTAGATAGCTCTCTGGAAAGTTTGGGTCTCTCACCTAGCGATGAGGAACGACCTGACCTCAATAGTTTACGAGAAACTGTAGTGGATGGCGCTTACACGTTAGTACTGGAATTTTACTCGCCGCTGATTCCCTTTGAAACATGGGAACAAAAGCGGGAAAAAATAGAAAAATTCTTTGGTCCGAATATCCGAGTTGAATTGAGTCAACCTGAAGAAGACCAGGTTGATGTGGCGTTGATTGCTGCACCTTAACTTTTGTATGTTCTTGTGGAACACCTTCCAGACGTGCCATGGCACGTCTCTACATGGCTTCCCCATCTCCCCCATCTCCCTCATCTCCCCCATCTCCCCCTCACCTCACCACTTATTCAGCAGACCCTACTTAGTGAGCCTCAGAGGTTTGGCGATTCTGATGTTTAAAGCCATAGAGCTGGCTCAAAGGCGTGGCACTAATACTATGGGCAAGGATAGAGGCAAAAATTAGCAAGCTGCTAACCACCCAAACCTGGTGATTACCCGTGAGGCGCAGCGCTAGATGAGAGTAGTAAAGAGCCGCAACGCCAATGGGACCAAACCAACCCACGAACAGAGAATCTGAGACACCGTGCAGGCGCTTAATCAAAGGACTCAGAGCCAGGATTGCGGGGAGGCGGCGTAAGAGTAAGACGGCTACCACTAGCAGCAAGCCTTTCCAGCCCAGTTGTAGCCAGTCTTGCCAGGGCATGACCAAACCCAATAACAAGAAAATGGGTAGAGTAAAGAAGCGATCCACAGCTTCTTGGATACGCTCTTCCTGGGTTCTTTCCTGAGTATTCACGAGTCCATCAAAGACTAATCCGGTTACAAAAACGGCTAGAATACCATCGCTACCCAGTAACTTTGCTGCCCCCAATGCCAGAAGTGAAAGGGCAACTGTATAAGCGAGAATCGACTTTTTCTCAATATTTTTTTTGACTAAATTATCATTTTTACAAAAAATTGAATCATTCTCTATAAGTTAAAATAAAACTGTGATTTTAATAATATACCTAAAGGTAGATCATAGGGTGGGCTAAATTAATTATGCAGTAGAGGCTTTTAGAGGTTAATTTAAAAAAGTCCATTTAAACAGAACTCCAGACGTTTGAGGTCAGGAGTCCTTTTTTTACTACGGCTTTTCTAGCCGCACGATATACCATTGCAAATATTCTCCAGGTTCCATATCCAAGTCACAGGAGGTTTCCATCAAATACTTGGCTTGCTCCTCCACAGAAGAAAATTGCTGTAAATCACGGGGTAGATTATCCTGCCGTGTTGCTAAAATAGCTTTGAGTTTTTCCAGTAACTCCTCAGGTGTGAGAAATTGCTCCGGTTGGTTCGTTTCCAGAACAACATAAGCATCCTCTTGGTACATGATTGAATCAGGCATCGTTCATTCCGGGTATAGTTCAATAGTGATTAGTCTTGGTTCCCCGTTCCTGGGCAGAACCGGGAAGGCTCAGAAGACAAGGCTGGAGTAATTCCTTACATTTAGTATAGAAAAATGACCAATGCTCCATAACCAATATCAATATGTTTCTCTCCCTGGAATACGAAAGAGCGTTAGAATCCCTCGGCTATGACTATTTTGATGAAGTCGCCGCCGCCGAATTTCCCTGTCATCACTTGCGGTTCCGTAATGACCAACTGCTGCCAATTTTAGGGTTAGACCCGCAAAGGGTGACAGATGCGGATTTTATCCAGGCGTTTGGTAAGTTTGTTGGCATACGACCCTTTTTAGCACTACGCTATCACGGGTATCAGTTTGGCGAATATAATTCTAGATTGGGAGATGGTCGCGGGTTTCTCTTTGGTCAGGTGCGGGGAACCGATGGCGAACTCTATGATTTTGGCACGAAAGGTTCCGGGACAACTCCTTATTCTAGGGGGGCGGATGGTCGATTGACCCTCAAAGGTGGAGTACGGGAAGTCCTGGCGGCGGAAGCGTTGCATGGTTTGGGTGTGCGTACTTCTCGCTGTTTAAGTTTGATTGAAACCGGGGAACATTTGTGGCGAGGGGATGAACCGTCACCCACTCGTTCATCGGTGATGGTACGGATGAGTCGTTCTCATATCCGGTTTGGCACGTTTGAACGGTTGCGCTATTTTAAGCGTCGGGATTTAATTAAAACGCTGCTCGATCATGTGATTGATTATTACTATCCGCATCTGTTGCAACAGCAGGATAGAGTTGAGCAATATCGCCAATTTTACGCTGAGTTAGTGAAACGAGTGGCAGAGTTAGCGGCTCAATGGATGGCATCAGGCTTTTGTCATGCTGTTTTAAATACGGATAATATGTCGATTACGGGGGAAAGTTTTGATTATGGTCCTTATGCTTTTATCCCTACCTATAATCCTGTGTTTACAGCGGCATATTTTGACTATTACGGACGCTATTGTTATGGCAATCAACCGAGTATTTGTCGGTTGAATTTGGAAATGTTACAGCAACCGTTAGGTATGGTGATTCCGGTTGCTGATATGGAAGCTGGGTTAGCGGCTTATGAGGAACACTATTATCAGGCTTATCGGCAGTTGATGCTAAATAAGCTGGGATTTGAGCAAGTGAATGAACCACAAGGGGATGGGTTATTGAAGAGGACAATTGAGTTGTTAAAGGAAACTCAGGTGGGATATCATGCCTTCTTCGCTGAATTAACCCAGCAGTTTCATCCTAATTGGCGGGATGATGCTTCACAAATTTTTCATCAGGCGTCTTTTTGCCAGTCGGCTGAACAGCAATTGTTGTTAGCCAATTGGCGCGAATTATATCATCATATTTTGCAGGATTTGTCAACGGATGAGTTGGATAAAATGGCTGAGCGGTTACAGGAGAAGAATCCGAAAACTGCATTGCTACGACCGATTATTGAAGAGGTTTGGGCAGCTATCGATCGCGACGATAATTGGCAACCGTTTGATGAGTTGGTGAGACGCTTACAA
>CAKZMA010000306.1 GCA_937127375.1 uncultured Coleofasciculus sp.
CTTCAATGTTTATAAGACTTGCCCACCCTACATAAAAATATGGGTCTATAAAATTTTTGTCTAAATCCTCTAACGTCCTCTGCGTCCCTCTGCACTAACCTCTGCGTCCCTCTGCGTTAAAAAAATACTTCCAATGCCAAAGGATATAATATAACCCCCAATCAAACTACAAAACCTGCCGATATCGCCGCGAACGATTGTTCCTACCATATAAACGATACCATTGTTGAGAACTGCGAATCGCTAGCCACAATAGAATCAGCGCAATTAATCCCCCTTGTTGAGGCGCATCAAAGGCAAAGATAACCAACGCCACACACAAAACATCTTGACAAAAAACCAGCCATAACGGTAAACCTCGCAATCGAAAAAACCAGCCAACTTGTACTAATTGCAGGACAAATGCTAATAACCCACTGACAATCCCGACAATCCAAATAAATTCAGCCGGGGCGTTGGCAAACTGGGCGACAGCAATACCCAGAATTGCCCCAACCCCAGGACTCAACAAGAGTTGGACAATTTGCAAGACTCGCTGTCCCACCAGCTTCTTGGAGGCAAATAATTCAAATAACGAGAAGGTGGTCAAAATACCGACTAAAACCGAAGGGTGAATGCGAGACAGCAGGGGAATTTCATTCCAGAGGTTATCGCTTTGCAACAAGCCAATCACCAATAAAGGCAAAGCAATCCTCATTCCTACTGCTGCTGCTACCGAAAGTACGGCTAGGAGTTCAATCATTGTTATCTGATGCCTGAAAGAGAAATCAATTGGTTATACCCCTGTCCTCAGTTTAACGTTTGTAGACAATTTCACATTCTTTGATGCCCTTTCTCCGATAGGATGAAAACTGACCTAAAAACGTAAGCCACCTATGCCAACGGCAGCCTTTTTTCAAGGAATTCTGGGCGCGTCTAGTTTAGCCTTAGGCGCGTCAGTGGGAGTCTTTTGGCAACCGAGTCGCCACTTATCGGCGACGATTATGGCATTTGGCAGTGGTACACTACTGTCTGCGATCGCGTTTGAAATCACGATTCCGGTCTATCGTCACAGTGGCTTTGTCCCCCTATTAATTGGGTTTATGGCAGGAGGGATGTTATTTACCGGACTGACATCCTATATTGACCAACATGGCGGATTCTTGCGTAAACCAGCATCCAGTCGCCGCTACCTGGTTGAACATGGTGCTGATCAGGTGACAGATGTCCTCAATCGCATCGCCCATATTGAGGTGATGCAAAATTTACCCCCGAAAGAACGCCAAAGAGTCGCCCTGTTTCTGAATCCAATTCACGCCAACCCTGGAGACGTAATCTGTGAAGACGGAACCCCTGGTGATTATTTTTATATGATTGTTGACGGTGAAGCCGAAGTGCGAAAGGGTCAAAAAGTTCTCGGTACGATGAAACCAGGAGAAGTGTTTGGTGAGATGGCACTCCTGACAGGAGAACCGCGATCTGCCACCGTGGTTGCCCGCACCCAAATGGAATTGTATCAGTTACACCAGGAACATTTCAACACCATGCTAACCTGGTCGCCCCATCTGGCTTGGTCACTGAGTCGCGCCTTAGCCCGACGACTGCAAGTGGCAACAGAATCACGCATGGTTGTGGAACATCGTTTAGATCGGTGGCGACAGCAGGTTATAAATCAAGTTGAACTGGATCTGTTACTCCGAGATGATCAAGTGACCCTGGAAAATTTGGTGAAACAGTCTACATCGTTTGCCATTCTGGTGGGTACATTAATTGATAATATCCCAGAAGCGGCGGTAATTGGCATGAATTCCGGCAATAGCGATTTGGGCTGGTCTTTTTTATTGGCGGTATTTATTTCTAATTTTCCAGAAGCCTTATCCAGCGCCACAGGAATGAAACAAGCGGGAACGAAAACGAGTCAGATTTTAGGATTATGGATAGGTGTGGTGATTCTCAGTGGTTTATGTGCCATTGCGGGTTATTTTTTACAAAATAATACATCGGAAGTTGTGGTCGCGATCGCACAGGCTATTTCTGGTGGCGCAATCTTAGCCATGGTTGCCAGTACAATGATGCCGGAAGCTTATGAACTGGGAGGCAGTTCCGTGGTTTTCTCCACAATTTTAGGATTCCTGATTGGGTTTTTTATCTCATCCGGTCATTTAGTATAGGTAGGGACAGTTAAAGTTAACGGTGGTGATCGTCATTTGTCATTTGTCATTCGTCATTTGTAAGGGTTTGAGGTTTATTTACATAACTTAATATAGATAGCTTTATTGACACCGACCTACTTAGAATACTGTTAGTCAATTGAGCGATCGCACGATTACCCTGGCTTATCCAGATCTGCCAATACCTCGGCGGTTTGTGAGGGTGTCACTAAAGTATTGGCGCAAAGAATACCCGAACCCGCCACGGCTGGAACACCTATTCCTGGCATTGTACTATCCCCCACCCGATACAATCCCGGAATCGGTGTGTGATAACTGGGAAACATGGCTTTACCAGCCGCGATCGCAGGACCATAGGTGCCTTGATAGCGACGTAAATAATAGGAATGAGTTAGTGGTGTACCAATCAGTTCTAAAGTAATCCGTTCTCGAATATCCGGAATCACCCGTTCTAACGCCCGGAATAAGGATTGCGATCGCGCTTTTTTCTTCTCTTTATAGGTATCATCACGCTGCCAACCCTGGTATGGTTCTAAGGTATAGGCATGAATTACATGATGATCCATAGGCGCGAGATTAGCATCCCATACCGAAGGAATGGAAATCATACAAGTATTACCCGGTTCGGTAATATCCCGATTGGCATCGTGAACCACAACATGATGTCCTGTCAACCCCTCTAATCCCTCCGCCCGAATCCCTAAATGTAGGTGCATAAAACTCTCGACGGCTGGGGTTTCTAGGGACTGTTCCCGGTACGCTGTCGGTAAATCTTCTGGGCGCAATAACTGGCTGTAGGTATCCCAAATTGTGGCATTAGAAATCACCACCGGGGCGTTTACCACCTCTCCCCGTTGTAACCGTACCCCAACGGCTTTACCCCCTTGGACTAAAATTTGGTCAACATGGGCATTTAGGCGCAACTCACCCCCCCAGCGTTCTAACCCGCGCACCAACGCCTCCACAATCGCCCGACTTCCCCCGACTGGGTACTCCACACCCGCACGGGAGCGTTCCCCTAACATAAAGGCTACCTCAGGCGCGATCGTTCCCTGTGCTTTTAATCCGGATAACAGAAAGCATTCCACATCAATCAGCCGCCGCACCCAGGGATCACGCACGGTTTCATCCATGACTTTACCCACGGAATTCTGGACAAGTCCCAGATGGGGCAGTAATTTTAAGAGTGAGGGTAAATAACGTCCGACTAACACTGGAATTATTTGCCAATCTGATCGCAATGCAATTGTGGGAATCTCTCGCAACCCTTCATAGAGAGAAAG
>CAKZMA010000307.1 GCA_937127375.1 uncultured Coleofasciculus sp.
GTTAACCAGAAAACGTCAGACAAAAGACAACCAACAACTATGACGGCAAAAGGACAGTTAAGCCTTTGCCGTCACAATTTGTTATAATTTTTGCCAGGACTAGAAAACTCAATTTGTCAGGCGTTGCTGAATTAACAGCTTAATTCAGTGGCGCTTTTTCTTGAATCTTCACTTTACCGAAGTTTTCGTGAGAATGTCCACGAAAATTGCCGGAATTTATCTAAATTTTAGGGCAGAGCCTAATTTTGTCAAGATTTTGCTTAGATCAAAGCGCTAGTTACACCCGATAACTCGATTATTCTCCACTGGATCACAGTTATTTTTAAGATAATGGGCAATTGTGAAATTAAAGTGAAAACAGGAAACGAATTTTCTCTAAGGAAGGACAGATGATTGAAACAGATAAGTCTTATATTTTTCTGGCAGGCGCTAGTCGCGGGGTGGGTCGAGAAATCGCCAAATACCTGGTTGAGCAAAACCAGAAGGTTAAAGCCCTGTTGCGTTCCCCAGACTCTCGCCCAGAGTTAGAAGCGATGGGGATTCAGGTGGTGATGGGAGATGCCCTAGATGCGGTAACGGTTGAACACACCATGCTGGGAGATGAACCGATTCAGGCGGTGATTAGTACGATAGGCGGCTTACCCAAAGAGGGTCAACGAGCGGATTTCTTGGGCAACAAGCATTTAATTGATGCGGCACTCAAGGCTAAGGTACAAAAGTTTATCCTAATTTCCTCGATTGGGAGTGGTGAGAGTGCGATCGCCTTACCCCCCCAAGCGTTGACCACGTTGAAGCCTGTACTCATTGAAAAAGAACAAGCAGAGAACTATTTGAAGGATAGCGGACTGACCTATACTGTGATTCGACCCGGTGGGTTGAAGTCAGAACCTGCAACCGGAACGGGTGTGGTGACAGAAAATCAAAAGGTGGCGGGAACGATTCATCGCGCCGATGTCGCCCAGTTAGTTTGTCAGTGCTTGTTCTCAGAGGCGGCAAATAATAAAGTCCTCGCCGCTATTGATCGGATGCAGATGTATGGGTATCCGGAGTTTGAGGAACTCAGCTTGACGTGAAGGGTTTGACCCAATGGCGCTGAATTGCCCAATCGAGAGTAAAACGGGCGATCGCAAATTCGATGAGACTCTCGATGACTAAGATACCCCAAACCCAAAAGGTATCGGTGATATCCGGCTGTCCCTCTATTACCGCCAAACCCCGTACCAAACCAAACGCTAACACGACTCCTGCTTTCAGTTGGGGATTTTGGTCATCCCGGATGGCGTAGCGGTAGGTGACGCCAAACAAAAAGCCGGACAAAAACGCGATCGCGACTTTGATCAATAGGGTTATATTAGCCCGGACATCCAGTAAGCTGAGGGCAGGCGACGGGGTGGATAGAAGCAGTGAGTGCAACAGCGCGATCGCACAATAGGTTAAGGCTAGGGATAATCCCCCCAGGATAGCCGCTTTCAGGGATTCGATCCGTTCAGCGTCAGTGGGGTCAAAGGAAGAGTTCACGACTTTCGCTCCTGGTGGTCAAAGACGGTTCAAATTGAATTATCATAAACCTTGGAGTCATTTCTTAATCATTACTCATAAAGCACGATGGATATTTTGTCATTAGGCTGGGTCGCCACTCTGGTTCTGTTCACTTGGTCGATTGCGATGGTAGTCTGGGCTCGTAACGGGTTCTAGAGAGATTGTGGAAGGTTCTATTTTTACCGTCATATTTTTAGCGGCGGCTGGACTCTTACTCCTGGTGACGGGGGGTGTCGTTTACTTAACCGCCGTTGAATGGCGCGATCGCCGTCGCCGCGATCGGGATAAGAAACTGTAAGCCCAATACTGTAGGGAATAGGGAAGCTGAAGGGGCTGGGGGAGAACAATTCCCCATATAGTAGGGGTACGGTAGTACCGTGTCCCTACAAGTATCCCCCATGCTACTAAGAACGTGTAAGTCCTAGACAGGACAATGATGAGTCGTATTCAATGTTGAAAGC
>CAKZMA010000308.1 GCA_937127375.1 uncultured Coleofasciculus sp.
ATTAAGAAATCGGGTCGCGACTTAATCATTGGATAAATTACTTTTTTAACCAACGGTCTTATCATTTTTTTCGTCCTTTGTCAATAGGTAGTGTCTTGTTCACAACTTTTATTATATGACTTAGTGGGACTCTAGAACCAACAAATTCCTGGACTGATATTCCAATTGTACGCCTTGACACGAATACGTCATTTGTCCGATTTTGAGAATACCCCAAAGACAGAAATCCTCCCAGTTGTCTAATAAATCTGAGAGGGCAGTCTATAGCATTTCCCAGCGAAGCGTGAAACCCTTACCTTTCCCAAACCCTCCCCTTAGTAAGGGGAGGGCCGGGGTGGGGTTAACAACTCAAATGAGAACCCTAGAATTAGAGACTGTTGCTTTCGCCATCTAGGGGCAACTAACAGCTATTCAGAAAACACCGAATTAGTCATCTTTTGGTTTTTTGTTTTGTTTCTTAGAATATGCTCTTTTCAGTAAGGGGGCAATTCCAAGAGCTGTACCTGTACCTAGGAGGGTTAGGGGTTCGGGTACAGGAGTGGCTACAGTAATCACTCGCATCGGATCTATTGATGACTGATTAGTAAAATTAACTTCCAAGATATTCCCCCTATTTCCTGTAATAGTCGCCATATCTCTAGGACTACCATTAATAACCTCGTCTAAAGTACCAAATCTGGATAAAGAGGTAATAGCATTGGGGGCAAATAAATCATTCGTCGGATTGATGAGAGCAGGATCTCCCATGAAACCAAGGATAGATCCGCTAAATTCGATAGTAGCCCCAGCGTTAAGTCTCTGCCCACGTTGAGGATGTTGAAAATAGATGAAATGACTACTGACACGACTTCCTTGTGGGATTACATCTAAATCGAATAGCTTGTCCCAATTAGTTGGATCGCTGATTTGAATATCTCTCGGTAGGGAAACATTCTGCTCCTCATCAAACGCCAGGAAAGACGTGCTTTTAGGTATACCAGCAATATTAGAGTGAGTTTCCCAGATAGGAGTATCCAGTATTTCTATCTGTCCTGTTGTTCCGATAATTGCTGCATCCGCTGGATGAGCCGCTAGGATAGTAGCACTAACAGCAGCTAACTCTAAAACTCTTACTATGGTATTTTGTACTTCTTTGATTTTCATTTTGAGTTAAAGCTAGGTAAGTATTCGATGATTTTGTCTTAGGGAGACTTTGGAGTTTTTGGGAGAAATTCCGATTATAAAGAAATCCGACTCCCATGTCCACATTTACTTCTGAATCAGTTTAGCTAGATTTGGAGTCGTATTTTAAGTAACATTCTCCCACATCTACCAATAAGGTAACCGTTTGGTATAGTAAGTTTTCCTGATCCTTATTTCTTTGCCTTGGTATGTTTTTTTTGTTTCCTAGAATAGGCTTTTTTTAGCAAGGGAGCAATTCCTAATGCTGTACCTGTACCCAGAAGGGTTAATGGTTCAGGAACGGGAGTCGCTAGTGTAATTACGCGAAGTGGATCGATACCTGAGTAGGTTTTAAAATCAAGTTCCAAAATATTGCTTTTATTTCCCACAATAGTTGCAAGATCCCGAGGAAGGGGCGGTTCGTCTAAGCCTGTATTGAACCGAATTAAGCCAGGATCATTGGGAAAAAATAAACTATTAGTTGGTAGAACAAGACGAGCATCTCCCATTAAACCAATGATAGGTTTATCGAATGTAACAGTAGCTTGAGCTTGACGCAAACCTTGATTAGGAGTTGGATTTTTCCAAAAGATAAAATGACTACTGACACGAGTGCCTTTACGGATTACGTCTAAATCCGATAGCCTATCCCAATTTGTTGGATCACTTATCTGAATATCTTGATTCAACACAACATTCTGTGCTTCATCAAACGCTAAAAAAGATGTAGTTTTAGGTATACTAGACTCATCTAGGAGCCACAAAGGAGTCTCAAGTCTTTCTATCTGTCCTGTTGTTCCTATAATTGCTGCATGGACTGGATGAGCCGCTAGGATAGTCGCGCTGACAGCAGCTAACTCGAAAACTCTGACTATGGTATTTCGTACTTCTTTGATTTTCATTTTGAGTTAAAGCTAGGTAAGTATTCGATGATTTTGTCTTGGGAAAACTTCTTTTTTTCAGCTTTCTTAGTCAATAAGATATGAGATTTCCAGAATTGAGTCATTCATCATTCTGGCTCTTACAACTTCCTGCTAGAAGTCGTTGCCATATCCAGAGTCTTATTAAGAGTCTACAGGGGTTTTACAACCCTTCCATCTAACTTTGGGAAGAACCCAACGGAAGTAGGCACTTGACCCACTAACTTTATACACATAATAAAGTCTGAATTCCAGCTTTTGTGTAAAGTAACGATGAAGAATAAGGCTTTAATCTTAAAAAAATTGTAAAGCCAATCAAGGAAACGATTGGGGTTGGGGAGGCGTGCAGCGCACTCCCCTTACTTTCCTTGGCGTCCTGATAACTTCTTAATTCCATCACATAGCGTTGAATATCTCACTCAATCAGGTTCTTACCCCATCAACCGCCTCACTCCTTGCCAGAGGCAATGGTTTCCCCTGCAACCGTTCCGGAATCGGCGCTCCCATCAACTCCAGAATCGTTGGTCCGAGATCCATAACATGACCTTCTGATAAACTTGACCCAGCCTCAATACCCGAACCCAACGCCATAATAAACCCTTCTGGACGATGACTCCCTCCCCGATAAGGCGGTAGAGGACCAAACCGCCCATACTCAGGACTATCCATCACATCCGTAGGATACTCTTCCTGCCATACCACAATTAAATCAGCATCCGGCAACTTCGGATCGCGCTCATTGGGATCGTTCCTCGTCCGCACAATCCGCTTAACCATCGGTATCCCCTTACGGGCATCTTTAAGCGCATAAAGCTTCTCGCACAGCTCATCACACAGAGCATGATACTCCGACGGCGGCACAATCCCTTGCGGTTCTCGCCCCTGAAGATTAATCCGGATATACCCTTCCGCAAAACTGGGTAAGGCAAACGCTTTCATCGAAGACCATAACGGTTTATACCATTGAGCTGGATTCCAGGGAACCACCCGTTCCCCCTGTCGCACCAGTTGGAACGGCGAGATTAAATCTCCCTCCTCAGTCTTATCCAGAAATGGTTCAATTAACTTAAACAGTCGCGAAGGGGTTTGCCGTCTGAGAAAACGGCGCAGGGGATTCGGATCATACTTAGTTCCCCAGACATGACGCTCCCACCAATTCCATTTCATCTTCGTAATCAACGGTGGCACAGGATCGGACACGTCACCATACCCCAATGCCCATTTCCCCGGAAAATTAAACCGATACAGAAACTCAGCCAAAAAGATAAAGCTGGGTAAATCAATCGTCGCCGCGCCCGTACCATGAGCAGAAAACAGAACAATATAGGCATCATCCGGAGCCTTCGCCAAAATCTCTGCGATCGCACGATCCATTTCCTGATAAACTGCTAGCAGGGGATCATGAGAAACACGAGGTCTTAATGCTTCATATAACGGATGATCCGGTTGGCTCAACTGCCAAAACAGGTGCCCGCCTGAATGCGGGTCGTTGAATACTGTCAAAAATAAGTCCCAGGTTTCTCGATCTAGCAGATCTTGACAAATTGCCGAACGCCTGGTAATTCCTGTCTTTAATCGTTCCTCAACTTGTAATGTACTGTCCAAATCCAGGCACACGGCGTAGTCGTTGTGCAGTGCTGGACTTGCGCCATGCTTTTCAACCAATTCTTGATACAGGGATTTGGGTATTGAACCACTTTCGACTTGAGGAGAGTGCGCTCCCCAAGCCGCCACCTGCACCCCATTGATCTTATCCGTCAGCCGCACCTGGGGAACGTCGAATGCGGCGACTCGATACTCCTCACCCAAGGCGTAAAATGGAGGATACTCTTGGTAATCATAAGCGGCAATGGTTTCAAAGCTATAGGTACTCTCGCGAAACAGCCATTGCGCCCAAAACCCTGTCTTTTGAGGTGGGTTTCCTGTAGCAAAGGTTGTCCAGGCAGTTTCTACATTGGAGTCCCGAAAGTTGGCTAGACGCCCATAGATTCCCTGATTCCGTAGACGAGACAAGTTTTTCAGATATCCTTGAGACATCCACTTTTCGAGTAGGGATGGCTCAGCGGCATCTAGCCCAATGGCGATAACAGGCTTTTGGTCTTTTCTCATCAGGTCAGCCTCGGCGCAGTTCATATCTTTATTTAGAGCAATTTATCTCAAATAGTCAAGTAGCGTGAGCAGACTCGTTAGTTTTTCTTAATGTTTTTGATTAAAGTATTCACGATTTATAGAGAAATCAGTAAAAATAAGCTAATCTCATCACAGGTAGTGTTTCATGGCGCAACAGAATAACCTTTTAACTGAACGATGACCAACCATCTAATTCTTGGGGGAGCTGGTTTTATTGGCGGAAACCTAGCCAGAGCCTTGGTTGCTAGAGGAGAACAGCCGCGAATTTTTACCCGTTCTAGTTCTTCCATTGCCAACATCGAAGATATTTTAGACCGCACCGAGGTTGTGTATGGCGATTTCATGGATGATGTGGCGCTGCGGAATGCCATGCAAGACATTGATGTCGTTTACCACCTAATTTCCACGACGTTTCCCAGCATGACACTCGAAAGTAGTGTCTATGATGTTTTATCTAATCTCATCCCAACCATTCGTTTAGTTGAAATCGGTCGGGCAAATGGGGTAAAAAAAATTATTTATGCGTCCTCTGGTGGAACGATTTATGGCGAACCTCAAACTATACCCATTTCTGAAGATCATCCGCTTCAGCCGAAATCCGCCTACGGTCAGAGTAAGTTAACTATTGAAAATTATCTCAATTTTTATGCTCGTACAACAGAACTAGAGGTTAATGTGTTGAGAATATCAAATCCCTTTGGTTCAGGACAAAAACTCTTGGGTGTTCAAGGACTGATTGCTGTGGCTATGGGCTGCGCGTACTATGAGCGTAGGCTCAAAATATATGGTCAAGGGGAGGCGGTGAGAGACTATATTTACATCGATGATGTGATTGATGCGATGCTGTTGGCTGCTAAAAAAACTGGCTCGTCTATCGTTAATATTTCATCAGGTCAAGGGCATAGTATTATGGATGTTGTTCAAGGCGTTGAAGCGGTTTCCGGCAAAACTATTCGCAAGGACTTTATTCCCGCTCGTCCGGGTGATGTACAAGTTAATATTTTGGATAATAAACTCGCGGATGAGATTTATGGCTGGCGTCCTCACGTTGAATTTAAAGAGGGGTTATCAAAAACCTGGGAGCAGATTCAGAACACTAGGAGGTAAAGGTTCGCGAAGCGGTTTCGAGCCTGTCAACACCAGTAGGTTGGGTTGAGGAACGAAACACTTATCCGGTTAGCTTGGATTATGATATTGTCTGCCAACCTGACATGCTCCCTTGTCTGTGTAGCTGCGATTTCATTCCCCCAGTTCTTCTGATTCAACCATAGTCAGACTTAAATCATGAATACGTTCTGCCCATTTATTCCAGTTCAAGCGTTTGTCATATTCTTCTCTGGAGGAGGACACTAACTGAGCATAACGGGTTGGATTGGAAAACGTTTGGACGATTAAATTGGCGTAATCTTCTCCCGACGCAGAAAGAGGAAACATATAACCATTTTTTCCCTCGTTAATAATCGTGGGTATACCGCCGACATCGGTTGTGAGTACAGGAAGACCAAAGGCATTGGCGTCACAAAATACCATCGGGGAACAATCTGCCCGGGTGGGAGAAATTAAAAAATGTGATGTTAAAAACAGTTCTTGAAATTGCTGCCGATCCTGAGGTATATTTTGATTTAAAAAAGGAATGAGTGTCAGTTTTTTACTTTTAATCGAAGCTGGGGGTGTGCTACCGACTATGATAAGTTCTGCATCCATTCCCTGCTGGTTTAGGGACATAAGGGTTTGATAAGCAATATCTCCACCCTTTCTCTGCCAATCTCTTCCCATAAATAACAATCGACAGGGTGAGGTTGGTCGGGGTGAGAGAACTTGATTAGCTACAGGCGGATTATCTATATTTGCCCCAAAGGGAATAATTTCAATCTTGGCTGTTTCTGCCTGGTAGTCACAAATGGCTGAATTAGCCGCCCATTCTGAAGAGTAAACTAATTTACTGGCTTTGGCAATTGCGGTTGATTCTTCGTTTTCTTTCCACTCAAGTTCCTGTGGGTCAAGATTGAGTGGGTAGTACTGGCAATATAGTTTACAAGTCGTATCTGATAGGTAAATAATTGGGATGGTGGTTTCCAGAAACGCTAGTTCCCTAGAGGCAACAGGAGCTACAATAACATCACATGGTTTTTGGCTTAGCTGGTCTTGTACCTGTACGGCAAATTTTTTAGAATCAGCAAGGTAGCGACTATCCCCTAGTTTTGCATGCGCTTGGCGCTTGCTTAGGCGCTTTACCAAATTCTGTAGGCGGGAAGGCTTGCTGGGACTGCCTAACTCAATAACTTGCAAGTCTCGGGCTTTTAAGGCGTTATACATATGAAACAGGACACCGGAAAAAGCCGTCCTGTCGAAGTAATTCTTGCACGATAAAAAACCGACTCGCAACTGTCGCACGATACACCTCTCTTTGTTGAATCAGAACAGGGTGTCAACATTGCCAAAAGTGAGCGGGTAAGTCATGAAGACTGGCTGTCCCACCACTGAGACAGAGGGCTGCCATCCAGAATGCGCTGGACTAACTCGATCT
>CAKZMA010000309.1 GCA_937127375.1 uncultured Coleofasciculus sp.
CCAAAATCCGGCTCACCTCATTAATAAAATAGTCGCGTTTATCAATAAAAACAGTCTTATCGCGTAACTCCAGAAATTTCCACTCCGTTCCCGTAGTTACTGCCCCATAAATACTCTCCCTCGGTTCCTCGTTGCTTTGATTAAACAGTTGAGCCGCAATCATTTCAGCAATACACTGCGCCAAGCCCGACTTAATATTTTCATTCTTAGCTTCAACCAGGGTAAGCACAGGAGTCCGAATTTCATAAGAGTCTGGGGAAGCCGTCAGAATATAATCACAATATCCATTTAAACCCGCGCTAGGAGCCACATTGAACTCCGACCCCGAGAAAAAGCCAATTTTAAAGCCAAAGTGTCGCCGCACCTCCAAAAGCACAGGAGTAATAATTAACTCAGCCCGTGCCTTTTCGGTATTGATAGCAGTCGCCAGCGAAACATTTTCCGTTAACGTTATTTGCAGATACTCACTGGGCAGCAGTTCGGGTATACTCGCAAATAAGTCATCCGGTTCTTCCAGACTTAACCCAAATGATTCTCTAATGTGAGCCAAAGTTTTGAAGTCACTATATGCCATAGTAATTCTCCTTTTTTATTGATCCTTTATTAAGCAGCCAGCCATGTTATTCCTCACCTAATCCATTTCATCAAGAATCATTCATAATTCAGATAGGGCAGGTTTAGGGACATCAGGGTCACCAAAAACCTTAGTCGTAGAACCCGCCCCTAAACCCTCAAAACATCCTCCTCTATGATGTATCCTACCTTAACTGCGGTTGCTTTATTATCAAGTCCAATTACAGACCCTGTTGCCGTCTTCTTAACCATTTTGGCAATTATGTTAGTCGCGCCACTCTTGTTTGAACGGTTGCGACTTCCGGGTATTGTCGGCTTAATTCTGGCGGGTGTGATTGTTGGACCTAATGTCCTGGGATTATTAGAACGGGATAGTACCATCATCCTCTTGGGAACGGTGGGACTGTTGTTTTTAATGTTTATGGCGGGGTTAGAAACCAGCCTGGATGACCTGAAATATAATGCCGATAAAGCGGCAATTTTTGGTTTAGCCACATTCTCTTTCCCCATGATTCTGGGTACGGTGGCAATGTTACTTTTGGGATATAGTTGGCTAGCCTCAATTCTAGTCGCGTCCTGTTTTGCCACCCATACACTTTTGGCATTACCTATCCTAACCAAGTTGGGATTAATGCGGACACAAACCGTAACCACAACCTTGGGCGGAACGCTGATTACCAATGTTTTGGGACTCTTAGTTCTAGCAGTAGTGGTGAAAGCCGATGGGGGAAATCTAACCCTGGGGTTCTGGTTGTTTCTGATTCCTGCGCTTACTATCTATACAGTAGCGACGTTATGGGGCGTCCCGAAACTGGGGCGCTGGTTCTTTCGACAATTTGGGCATGATGAAGGGGCGGAGTTTATTTTTGTCCTAGCGACGTTGTTTGTCGTATCTTATGCAGCGGGATTAATTGAAGTGGAACCGATTATCGGCGCATTTTTAGCCGGAATTGCGATTACCCAAATTATTCCCCAGTTAAGTCCGTTAATGAATCGGATTCAGTTTATTGGCAACACCTTATTTGTGCCATTCTTTTTGATTTCCGTGGGTATGTTAATCGACCCATTAATTTTAGTCAAGCAGCCGAAATCAATCTTGGTGGCGTTGGTGATGATTGGCGCGGAAATGGTGAGTAAGTTTGGCGCTGCTTGGGCACCGGGGAAGCTATTTGGGTTTCAATTTCCGAGTATTATGGTCATGTTTGGGTTGTCCATGGCACAGGCGGCGTCTACCTTGGCGGCGATTACCGTAGCTTATGAAATTAAACTGGTGGATCAATTAACCGTAAATGGGATAATTGCCATGATTTTAGTCACCTGTGTCGCCTCACCTTGGATTACCGAACGCTGGGGAAAACAGGTGAAACCTGACGGACAACAGGAGGGAGGAAATCAAGGAAAACCGCCATCGTTGGCAAAGCGGGTGTTAGTTCCGGTGGCGAATCCCAAGACGGAAGATAATTTATTACAATTGGCATTAATTTTGGCAAAAACAGCTAAGGGAACCTTACTTCCCCTGCATGTTTTATCCGATAAAACCGGACTCATTTCCCCAGAGGCGAAACTGTTACAAACCCAGCTTTTAGCGGCGGCGGAACGAATTGCCCATGCAGCCGTAACTAAAGTAGAACCGATCGCGCGGGTGGATGATACGATTGACCGAGGGATTACCCGCACGGCAGCTGAACGAGAGGCGACGTTGATTATTTGCGGATGGAAGGGGTATTCCACGACTCGGGAGAGCTTTTTTGGCAGTGTGATTGATAATGTAATCTGGCGATCGCAGGTTCCGGTATTAATTGCCCGATTTTCCCAGCCGATTGAGAATACTGCACGAGTGGTGTTGGCGGCGACGGATCAGGAGACGGTATCGGTGACATTTAAACCGACGGTGAGGCTAGCGCAAACCTTAGCAGCAGCGTTAAAAGCCACGTTTCGATTGGTGATTGTGGTGACAGGAGTCGGGGAGTTTGACTGTCAGCCAAAGGAGTGGGGGTTGGCAAATACGAGTGGATTGGTGCAAGTGCGGGGGAATTTTGTCCAGAATGTGTCGCGGATGGTGCAACGTCATGATTTACTGATTCTGACGGCAAGTACCCATCCCAGCTACCTTTTGGCGATTCCCACATTGGGGGGAGAACCGGAGGCGATCGCACGGACGCAGCAAGACACCTCTATCATTGTCGTACATTTTCCCACGATTAGCTGAAGGAGAACGTTTTGATTGTGTAGGGGCGGGTTTGACAACTATCGTTTCTTACCTCACCTAAATTTAACTAAACCCGCCCTGACTCCTGCACAATGTTCATCCTAGCCTGCTTGCGTTGGTTGTCCTTTCGTCAACCCAACCTACTCTATCGTCATTGAGACAAAATATTCCTACTCCTCCTCCCTATCCACTAAATCACCCAGATAAAGTTCAATAAAAGTCTCAGCGGCGGAGGGATTGATGGTGTTCAGCGCTTTGACAATATCCGCAACGGTTTCGGCTGTTGGGTCTATTTTTTCATGAAACCAACGAAACACTTTGTTTCGCTCAATCCCTAAAGCTACCGCCAATTTATTTTGGCTGATTTTATGGGCTTCTAGGGTCTGTTTGAGGGCTTGTCCTGCTCTTCCCATACTTCTGTAGCGCTTACCTTGTCCGCAGGACAATCGTGTCAGAGGAGCATGACCTCGTAAATGTTGCCAAGTTTGATAACATCTGCTAATCTTTTCGATGTTACCAAGTTTGATAACATTTTCAGCAACAATTAGGTGAATCCAATGTCTCAAGAATTTGTTCCAAATAACCTAGAAAAAGTACCTCCCGCCCCATCAGCGACGCCAGAATCTACCGCTAGCCGTGAACCTGTGAAAATCTCGATTATTGGCTCTCGTCGAGGCGTCAAAAGTATCATTTACAGGTTGTACCGTCTCCAGTTTGCTGAAGTGACGGCTTGGAGTCCCTTACAACCGACAGGTAAACCGGGTGAATTTGTGAGTATGCTGATTCGGCAAATTTCTTTTCGTTCCGAGTAACAAGAGTCTGATTGACCCATAGCTGTACAGGCGAGTTTGTGTGACCCACTTGTCCGCAAAACTCGCTATCCCTGCGCTCCTGTTATAGTCGAGGAATGTAGAGATGCGACGGGTATACCTGGAGGACAGGATGAATCACTTTGCTAGTTTGATGTCTTTTTTACGCGATCGCAAGGCTTTTTTGACCGAGGTTGAGAAGGAAATCGGACTCGACCGTAAAATTGTTTCATTATTAGTGTGTAGCGCCTCCTTTCTCGCGTTGTACGGCTTGGTGATTGGGGCGTCGAGTCATTGGCTGCAGGCGATTAGTTCAGCGATTAAGTTACCGGGTCTTTATTTAATCACACTGCTGGTCTGTCTGCCCAGTTTATATATTTTCGAGGTAGTTACAGGTTCCCAGCGCAACTTTCGCCAATATTTGGTGTTGCTTTTAGCTACAACGTCAGTGATCAGTGTCATGCTTTTGGCGTTTGTTCCTGTTGTCTTGTTTTTCCTGCTCTCGGTTAATGATTACAATTTCTTTAAGTTACTCAATGTCGTCATTTTTGCCTTAACTGGCGTGATCGGTGTCCAGTTTTTTTACCAAAGCATGAAATCGCTGCATTCTCATTCTCAAGATACAGATAAATCCCGTAATTTGAAGGTTGTGCAAGCTTGGTTATTTCTATACGGCTTTGTTGGCAGTCAGTTGGGTTGGTCACTGCGACCATTTTTTGGTACTCCAGGAAAAGACTTTGCGCTGTTTCGTCCCTTAGAGAGTAATTTCTATGTGCATATTTTTAAAACGCTGACTCACGCTCTAGGATTAAACTAAGCCAAACAATTTCATCATCCAGGAGATACGTTCATGCTAAATAATGTAGCAGAATTGCCGATTACTCCAGCGGAATTAGAGCAAAGCGGGGGTTTAGATCTGAAGGCGGGACTGGTGACAACGGTTTACCGTGGGGTATTTTGGCGAAATCCGCAACAACTGCGATCGCTCCTGTTTATTGAGGTCTTTAGTTTAGGTCTAATTCTGATTTTTGTGATGCCTGTGGGGTTTCTTGCGGTGAAGCGATCAGGGAATTTACCAAGTGATGGGGCGGACATTGCCAATTTATTTCTATTATTTTTGGCGGGATCAGTCTTGATTTTGGCATTGGCAAATATTTGGCTTGTGAATCAGGCAAAACGCTGGAAATCTGTGGCTAAGTTGTTACGCCAAGTGGATAAGTACAATCGTGTAGTTAAATCCCTAGCCATGCTGAATCAACTGAGTCGGACTGAAAATAATCTGCAAGGGGATAACTCGTTAGAAGGTGAAAAAGTGCTGGGCGCTTTACGGGTAACTAAAAACAGTTTACTGCAAGCAATTAAGATAGAAATTATTCGCACGAAACAAGGGGTGATGGCACGACCGGATGAATTGATGGTTACATTAGAGAATAATTTAACCAGTTTGGTTGCGGGAGAACTTGATCCGCCAACGGATCAGTATGGTTATTTGCTCGATGAAGCGCTGCAAATTGCGATGAGTGTGGAGCAACAAATGCGAGATTTGTAAGTCGATATAAAATTATGAAATAAATTTGTTGACTTTACGCGAAAGTAAGTCTTTGAACCCGTTTTC
>CAKZMA010000310.1 GCA_937127375.1 uncultured Coleofasciculus sp.
AACCTTACTCCTAGAGAAGTGAAATTAAACCTGATCAATTTTACTGTGATTTTCCCAATTAAACTCAGATCTGAAATATATCTTGAAATATTGCCAAATAATAGACCTAGATTAGATTAGACCTGACTGAAAAAAATCGTAACATGAACTCAAAGCCTCTTTTCTCAGTTATCGTCCCAACCTATCACCGCAATGAATTGCTAGCCAAGTGTCTTGATTGTCTATCACCTGACAAACAGATCTTACCGATTGACCAATATGAAGTCATTGTCACCGATGATGGCTCCCAGACTACTGCCGCCGCAATGATTCAGGAGTGCTATCCTTGGGCAAAATGGGTAGCTGGTCTAGGGAAAGGTCCGGCTGCTAACCGAAACAACGGTGTGAAGTATGCTCAGGGAGAGTGGTTAGCGTTCACCGATGACGACTGTTTACCTGATCCCCAGTGGCTCACTGCCTACGCTCAAGCTATAGTAGTTGAATCCCCTTGTTTGGTTTTTGAAGGGAGAGTTTATGTTGATCGCCCTAGACGTAGCTTAGCGGAAACTGCACCGACTAATGAGTCAGGTGGGTATCTTTGGTCATGTAACTTTGCCATTCAACGGCAGTTATTTGAATTTTTAGGTGGTTTTGATGAGCGATTTCCTTATGCGGCGATGGAAGATGTTGAGTTGAGGCTGAGAATTACTAAACTCAGACAGTCGTTTGCGTTTGTCGAATTGGCATCAGTCTGTCATCCTTGGAGAGCTAAAGATAGCTGGAAACAACTCAAACAACACCAGCAATCAACATGGATTTATTTGTCAATTCATCCCGAAGAATTATCTAATATTAATTCATTGTATTACTTAAAATTATTTTTGTATAGCTTACTTAAATCTACAATTCCTGGACTTTTAAAATTTAACTGGAAAGGTATTCAATACAATTTATTAGAGCATATATCGTTTTTGCAAATGACCTTGTTTTTAAGTCTTTATTCACTGAAGCAATATCAAAAATGCAAACCATAAAGTATCAAGATAATTGGCAGAAAAGCTGGAAAGAAAGCTACACATACGATTTAATGGAAATCTATGGTGATAGGAGCTGTCCGGGGTACGTTTATACCTATGCTAATCGCAAAAAACATATTTTAGAGTTAATTCAGAAGGTAGCTCAACCAGGGGATAAAATTCTTGATGTAGCAGCTGCCCAAGGCAATTTCACTTTGTCTTTAGCCGAGCTAGGTTATGAAGTAACCTGGAACGATCTGCGTGAAGATTTGGTAGATTATGTAAAATTAAAATGGGAACATGGCTCAATTCACTATGCTCCTGGAAATGTTTTCAGCTTAGGGTTTGAGTCGGAATTTGATGTGGTGCTTGTTGCGGAAATCATCGAACACGTTGCCCACCCCGATCAGTTTTTACAAAAAATTGCTCGGATGGTTAAACCGAAAGGATATATTGTTCTGACTACTCCTAATGGCGAATATTTCCAAAATCGCTTACCCAAGTTTTCGGATTGTGCTGATCCAAGTAAATTTGAAGCGATACAATTTAAGCCAAACTCAGATGGTCATATTTTTTTATTGTATTTAGACGAAATTGAAGTCTTGGCAAATAAAGCTAATCTTTCAATTATGGAAAACCGATTGTTTTCTAACACAATTACTAATGGATATTTAAAATCCAGAATAATTCTTCCTGTTATGCCCATAAAATTAGTTAATATAGGGGAAAATTTAACTCAATCTTTACCCTTGTATTGGCAAAAAAAAATTCACACCAGTATGGCGGTTCTACTAACTATTAGCTAATAATTTAGATACAGCAAGCTGTTGAAGTTTAACTCTATTTAAAGCAGAATTTTTATGTTTATTTTTCAAGTTGTACCCAGATTGCCGCCAGCAATTGATGGTCTAGGAGATTATGCACTTAATCTAGCTCGCCAACTCCGCCAGGACTTTGACATCGCCACTCATTTTTTGGTGGGAGATCCCACTTGGACAGGAAATCACGAAATTGAAGGATTTCTGATCAGCCAGGTAACTGAGCGTTCGGCTAATAGTTTGTTATCTCTGCTCCCTAGCGGTAAAAGTACAGTTCTGTTACACTATGTTGGTTACGGCTACGCCACTCGAGGTTGTCCCTTCTGGTTAATAGATGGGTTGCAACGTTGGCGAACCGCAAATGCCAATCATCATTTAGTGACCATGTTCCATGAACTTTATGCTTCTGGACTACCCTGGACGAGTGCCTTTTGGTTATCGCCGTGGCAAAGAAACTTAGTAGCGCGTTTGGCGAGGTTGAGCGATCACGCTATCACCAGCAAACAACTCTATGCGGATATTCTACACAAGTTAAGCCAAAACAAACATACCAACATTTCTACAATACCTGTCTTTTCCAATATTGGGGAACCTAAAAACTTGCTTCCCTTAGCCAAGCGTAAGAGGCGTTTAGTTGTATTTGGAGGGCGTAATAGAAGATTGAGAATTTATCAACATTCGTTAGCAGTATTAAGTCGAACTTGTAAGATGCTAAAAATTAAGGAAGTCGTAGATATTGGAGCAGCAACGGGACTTACTTTATCTCCAGTTAATGGAGTGCCAATAGTGGAAATGGGACAGCGACCCGCATCGGTAATTAGCACTATTCTGTCAAACTCCTTAGCCGGATTTTTGGATTACAGTCCCGACTTTCTGGCAAAATCAACTATTTTTGCTGCTTATTGCGCTCATGGTATGCTGCCTGTTAATACCTGCTGTAATACCTTACCAGTCGATGGAGTAGAATCAGGAAAACATTACTGGATTCCTGATGAACAGGCAACGAAATTGCATAATGATAGAGAATGGCAAGCTATTGCTGATAATGCCTACACTTGGTATCAAAGCCATGATTTGACAGCGCAAGCTAAAATAGTTGCTAATTTTTTAACAGATATAAAATGAAAAACGGAATTGAATGCAAAATAATAAATTATTAAATATTTTTCTCAAATTAAATAAGTGTTTAATGTAATTATATTTAACTCATTTAGATAAAGTTGATTATGAAAGATAAAAATCACTCTAAAACCATGCTAGTAGAACGCACAATTCCAGGTCTACATGAATTTTTGATGAATTTAATACCTGAATCGATCAATTATAATACACCCATTGTAGATATTGGATGTGGCACAGGGGCTTGGCTAGAACGCTTAGCTAATGCTGGATTTAATAACCTGTATGGCATAGACAACGACATAGAACAACTACAAACTAAGAAAGCAACTTGCTGGCAAGCTAACATAGACTCTGATGATTTAGGATTTGGAAACAAAAAATTTTGTCTAATCACTTCAATTGAAGTAATAGAACATCTAGAAAATCCAGGTCGCTTTTTCCAGCATTTATCCGGACTCTTAGCTCCAGAAGGTTATTTAATAATTACTACTCCTAATCTTAATTCTGTACTTTGTCGATTGAGACTTTTGCTAACAGGCAATTTAAGATCATTTGATCAAAAAGGTGAGCCAACACATATTTATCCAGTATTCATGACACCCTTAAATAGAATCTTGCAAAATTATAACTTAAAGATAGTTGATAAATGTACTTATCCACTCAAAGGCTCGATAACATCCCGCCCTTCATTAAAAATGATGTCATCACTTCTATCGTTAATACTCCAAGATGAATTTTCCGGAGATATTTTGTGTCTTTTAATTCAAAAAGTTAATGTTAAAGCAGTAAAATAACTATTATTATTATTATGAAGATTATAATGTCTTCTCGCCTATTTTATCCCAGCCTAGGGGGAAGCGAAACAAATGCTGAAATCTTAGCTCGTGAGTTTACGCACCTGGGACATGAAGTGAAAGTTACGACACAAACGCTTGGAATCAATATTGCTGTAGATGGCTCAGAGTTTCCCTTTGAAGTGATTCGAAAACCAAGTTTGCTCACGCTTTTGGCTCTTGTACAGTGGTGTGATATTTATTTCCACAATGGTATTATTTTAAAAGATTTTTGGCCCCTCTTAATCATTCGGAGACCCTGGATAATTCGCCATCAAAGCTGGATCAGATGTGTTGATGGAACTACTACAACTGGAATTGGCGGGAATTCTTCAGGTTGGCTCGTTCGTCTGAAGCATTTTTTTGTTCGTTTTTCTATATCAATCTCAATTAGCCAAGCTATAGCTGATCATTTGCAGCATCCCTCCACGGTCATATCCAACCCTTACCGGGATGATTTATTCCGGATCATGCCTGGAATCTCCAGAACCAAAGAACTTGTGTTTCTGGGACGGCTCGTTTCAGAGAAAGGTGTAGAACTATTGCTGGAGGCTTTAGTCGAGCTGAAAAAGTGCGGATTAAAGCCTCAGCTAACAGTTGTTGGAAATGGCTCAGAATATCTAAAACTGCGCCAAAAAACTACTACTTTAGAACTGAATAAACAGGTCACTTATGTCGGTGCTAAAGTTGGAAAAGAATTGGTGCAAATCCTTAATGAACATAAAATTATGGTGGTTCCGTCGCTATATGATGAACCTTTTGGGGTGGTTGCTCTAGAAGGTATTGCTTGTGGTTGCGTTGTCGTCGGTTCTGAGGGAGGAGGACTCAAAGATGCCATCGGTTCTTGCGGCGTGACTTTCCCGAATGGTGATGTAAACGCTTTAACTCAAGTCCTAACAGATTTATTGACTAATCCGGATAAATTATCAATTTATAGGAAAAATGCAGAATCACATTTGTCACGTCACAAAAAGGCAGTAGTAGCACAAGCGTATTTGCAAGTCTTTGAGAGGGCTATTTCATGAAACAGCTCATTACTTTACTCGCTATTGTTGGCATAATCTATCTTTCATCTCTCAACTGGCGTCGTGCTGTCAAAGCAGTGTTAGTAATTTCAGTGCTTGAGGGAGCAATCCGAAAGTGGTTATTACCAGAAGCTAGCGACT
>CAKZMA010000311.1 GCA_937127375.1 uncultured Coleofasciculus sp.
GCTGGGGAAGCTGGGGGAGCTGGGGGAGCTGGGGAAGCTGGGGAAGCTGGGGAAGCCGGGGAAGCTGGGGACGAATGACAAAGGACGAATGACAAAAGACGTAGCTTGCTTCTCGCGAAGTGAGTATGACAAAAGACCAATGACAAATATCCCCTTCCCACCTAGAATTATACGAATCAGGAGTTCCTTAAATTTAGTAATCATCGAAGACCTATGACTCATCGCCCTATTATCCTCGGTATTGTCGGTGATAGCGCTGCTGGCAAAACAACGCTAACACGAGGAATTGCTCAAATATTGGGTGAAGATGAAGTCACCATCATCTGTACCGATGATTACCACCGCTATGATCGTCAGCAACGGGCGCAAAAAGCGATTTCAGCCCTCCATCCTGACTGTAACTATCTAGATATCATGCAGCAGCACCTGGGTTTGCTGCGAACGGGACAATCGATTCTCAAACCCATCTATAACCACAACACTGGCACCTTTGAACCCCCAGAGTATATTCAACCCCACCGATTTGTGATTGTTGAAGGATTACTGGGATATTCTACTCGTTTGGCGCGTGAGTGCTTCGATGTCAAGGTATTTTTAGCCCCCCCAGAATCGCTGCGGAGTGAGTGGAAAGTTAAGCGAGATACCCGCAAGCGAGGGTATACGGATGAACAGGTACTCGAACAGTTGAGAAAACGGGAACCGGATTCGGAGGAATTTATCCGTCCCCAGCGTAAGTGGTCAGATATTGTTGTCAGTTTCTATCCTCCTGACGAATTATCTGACGAACAGAGTGATTTAATGTTAAATGTGCGGTTAGTCCTCAGACCGACGATTCCTCATCCAGATTTTACCCGACTCCTCAGTCCCAGCAAATCCCATCTAAGTACAGCCATTCGTCTGGAATTAGACCGAGATATGGGTAAACCTGTTGATGTCCTGGAAGTTGATGGTCATGCGACAGAGGAACAGGTGCGGGAATTAGAGCGGATTTTATGTAGTGAAATTCCTTACTTGGGTAAATACTGCACATTAGAAGGTGATCCCAATATTGGTAAGGTTACGGGAACCACAGGGGAAACACTCCAGAGTTATCCCTTAGCCTTAACTCAATTGTTGATTACCTATCACATGCTGAAAGCGGCTCATATTTATCAATCCAGTGAACCCGCGTTAACCTGAAATTTCCCCCAGGCAAAAATTAAGCTTTCCCAAGGGAGAGTGAACGAATCAACGCCTTATGATAACTTCACAAGAGCAGTTACAACTGGTGTTTGGCTGACCGAATTGAAACCTATCATCAACAGTTTATCCAGGGACTCTATTGCAGTTTAAGAACTAAAGCCGAAGCTTACCCATTGACCTGCTGCATCGTCAAAAACGGCGCAACAGGGAACTTTCATTAAGATATTAATGGCAGCATTTACGTCTCGGTCGTCAACGTACCCATAGACTCGGACGTATTGCAACGCAATATTGCCCGGTTGAACACCGCCTATAAAAACTTCTTTGATGGGCGGGGTTTTCCTCAGATATTTTACGGGAAAACGGCTCAGACTATTCGAGAACACTTGCCCGGAATATGTAACTACTTTATTAGTGGCACGACCAGTGGAGTTATGGAAGGAATTAACAATAAAATTAGACTAGTTATGCGCTTGGGTTATGGCTTAACCAACTTTAATAACTTGCGTTCTCGTTTACTAGGCTGCTGCTCTTAGAACAATTCTACAGGCTTGTCAAAAAGCATTCGGCTTGCCTTGAAAAGAGTAGTCTTGACTCTCCACTATCGTTCCGAGCCAAGACTAGAGCCAAGGAGCTAAACTCTTTTATTAAGAAAACTTATCACCCTGATTACTGGAGAGCCAGACAATTAGAGCTATTCTCTCAGGATATGTGGAATGTGAGTTCCGCAGAATCCCCCTTTTAGAAAAAGGGGGAGTAAAGGATTAGGATTATTTCCAACCTGCCCGATCCATTAGCTTAACCGCTTCTGGGTTCTTTTCCCCATAACTGATGACATCTAATTCTGATTCCTTAAAGTCGCCAAAGTCAGCCACAACAGGATTGGGTTCCATATCCGTCACGACAGGATACTCATTCGCTTGATTGGCAAAGATTTCCTGGGCTTCTGGCGTCACCAGGTACTCTAAAAATTTGACCGCATTCTCTTGGTTCGGCGCATTGGTAACCACACCGCCACCACTGATGTTGACATGAGTCCCATCGGCGCTTTGATTGGGGAAGAACACGCCGACTTGTTCCGCTACCTCTTGATCTTCCGCCGCATCGGATTTTTTGAGACGGGCTACATAATAATGGTTAACGATCGCGACATCACATTGACCAGCAGCTACGGCTTTAATTTGCGCCGTGTCATTGCCTTCCGGGGGACGGGCAAAGTTATCGACTAAGCCTTTGACCCAGGTTTCTGTCTCTTGTTCTCCTTTGCCTTCGATTTTAGAGGCGACTAAGGATTGGTTGTATATATTTTCGGAACTGCGGATGCACACTCGTCCTTTCCATTCGGGTTCGGCTAAGGCTTCGTAGGTGGAGAGTTCTTCTGGCTGAACGTTCTCTTTGTTATAGACAATGATTCGCGCCCGTTTGGATAACCCAAACCATTCTCCTTGGGGATCACGGAGATTGGCAGGAACGGCTGATTCTAAGGTTTCTGAGGAAATGGGTTGCAACAATCCCTCCTCTTGCGCCCGCCACAGGCGTCCCACGTCAACGGTAATTAAGACGTCGGCTGGACTGTTTTCGCCTTCACTCTTGATCCGTTCAATCAACTCATCGGCGTCTCCTTCAATTAGGTTCACCTCGATCCCCGTTTCTTCGGTGAAGTTGTTGTAGAGGGCATCATCGGTGTCATAATGACGGGCGGAGTAAAGGTTAATTTCTCCTGCATCAGCTGTGTTATCGGCTGCGCCATCTGTACTTGCTGTATCGGCGGGTTCGTTGGGATTTGAACAGCCTGCAACGACTAACAGGGCGAGTCCAGAGCAGAGTCCGATTATACTACGTCTAGTAATTTTCATTAATGACCAGTCTTGTTGTGATTTGGGTTGAGTTCCAGTGAGCCGCGATCGCTGTCCTTTGTGACCCGTTGCCAGATTGCTAACTATCTGAGCCTATCTGGGATTGGGCGACCTGATTTGCCCAGGGTTCACTCAGGTTGATTACGCTGCACTAGAGTGGACAAATGATTATTGTACCTGTTAATGCAATTAATTCTTAATTGAGTTCTAATTATCCTGACGATACTGTTCCCTGTTGCCTGTTCCCTCTTGGGATAAACTGATGTCCTAACGTATCCTCGTAGTGCTACATGTACTGATAGGGAGGACAATCCATTGCCAGACGATCGCGCTTATTGGTTAGCTTGGTCACAAGTCCCGCGTGTAGGACCAATATTACTGCGACGCCTACAGCAGCATTTTGACTCGTTAGCAAAGGCTTGGGCGTCTCCAGTGCAAGAATTGGGTCAGGTGGAGGGGTTTGGGCGGCAATTGGTTCAGGCTGTGGAGAAGACGCGATCGCATCTCAATCCCCAACAGTTTCTGGAACAACACTGTAGCAAAAATCCCTATTTCTGGACACCTGCTGATCCGGACTACCCCCGCTTATTGTTAGAAATTCCCAGTCCGCCGCCCGTATTGTACTATCGCGGACAGGTGGATCAGCAGGAAAATCAGGGAATGAAACCCATGGTTGCGATCGTCGGAACTCGTGAACCGACGGATTATGGCAAGCGTTGGACAAGGAAAATTAGTACAGCGCTGGCAAAAAAGGGCTTTACTATCGTATCTGGAATGGCAGCCGGGATTGATACCGAAGCCCACAAGGGATGTTTAGAGGCGGGTGGGAGAACGGTAGCGGTTTTTGGCACAGGAATTGATGTGATTTATCCGCCTAGAAATAAACTCCTGTACCAGACAATTGTAGAAGAGGGATTAGTATTAAGTGAATATCCGGCAGGAACCAAGCCAAATCGCCCCCACTTTCCCCAACGCAATCGGATTATTGCCGGGTTGAGTCGGGCGGTTTTAGTCATGGAAGCGCCAACGAAATCAGGGGCGTTGATTACGGCGTATCAAGCCAATGAGTTTTGTCGGGATGTGTATGCGTTACCCGGTTCCTTAGATAATCCCAATGCGGTGGGATGTTTGGGATTATTGAATCGGGGAGCAAGTGTGATTTTGAGTGAGGGGCATTTGTTAGAGATGTTGGGGGCAATACCGGAATTGGATACAGGGAAACAGTTGTCTTTATTTGAGCCAGAACCAGCTAAAGCGACGCCGAAGTTAGCGCCAGAGTTGGCAAAGGTGTTTCAGGTTTTAGGGATTGAACCGACGCCCTTGGATGTGATTGTTCAGGAAACCGGGATGACAGTGGCGGAGGTTTCGGGTGTTTTGTTGCAGTTGGAATTAGAGGGGTTAGTGTCGCAGTTACCGGGGATGTTATATCGGCGAAATTGATAAATTATTTTATCGTAGGGGCGCACAGACGTGCGCCCGGTTTTGGGTTGTGTACCCGCATTTCCCCCTCATCCCCTAACCCCAACTCCCTTGAAACAAAAGCGAAGCATCCTCTGTCATCCCTCCTCACAGGGGGGAACGAGGGGGGTGGGAGAAGGGGAACTAATACTCCCATACGTGTCATATTAGTCTCTACACCGCTCCCTTCTGGCTCCCCTCTCCCAAGCTTGGGAGAGGGGCTGGGGGTGAGGGCTGGAAGTTAGCGTTCGCGCAGCGTTCCCGAAGGGTAGGGTAGCGTAACGCACCATAACTTTTGTAGTAAACGATGCGAACGTTTATGGCGAAGACAGCGCAACTACAAACAAACCTCTAAATTGCCTTAAAGACTATCTGGATCGATGTTCAACTCTCGCAATTTTGCTGCTAATCGTTCAGCCCGTTGCGCTTCTTGTTCTC
>CAKZMA010000312.1 GCA_937127375.1 uncultured Coleofasciculus sp.
AGGTGTATTTAATTGTTCTGGCGAATTTAAAGTTGGATAATCAAGATGCGACGATTAATCGGTTGCTGGTGCAAGTGTTTGAACAGGTGATTGATGTTTATTTAAAGCCAGAGTTGACGAGGCTGACGGAAACGGAACGGAAGTTTCAATTGGATTTATCGGGGTGTTATATTAATGGGATTACCTTGGCGAATTTAAGTTTAATTCCAGCCAATTTGAGTGAGGCGCACCTGGAACGGGCGGTATTGCGGCAGACGCAATTAATCGGGGCGAGGCTGCAAAAGGCGAATTTGACGTATAGTTATCTGGATAATGTGAATTTGGATCAGGCGAATCTGAAGGAGGCGGTGTTTAGTGATTATCACAACCGGAGTAAGTCTGATCCTAAAACTCTAATTATTAATTCGAGTTTGAATCAGGCAAATTTGATATCGGTGCAATTGAAACGGTCTACGGTAGAGAATACCACGTTTCAGGGGGCAAGGTTACAGGAAATTCATCTGGATGGGGCGATTTTGAGGGGGGTTTCTTTTGTGCGGGGGAATCTGAATACGGCGTTTTTTAAGGGGGCAATTTTGGAACGGGTGGACTTTGCTGAGGCGGATTTACAACGGGCGAAGTTTCAAGGGGCGGTATTTGATGATTTGACGCTGGAGAGTATTGCTAGGAATCCGAGTTGGACGAAGGCTGAGTTTGATGATGATATTACCCAACGGTTGAAGGATAAGATGCAATTTCTGGGGCAGAGTTGAGACGGTAGCATTGTTGGTTAATTTCCCCAGGTTGTCCTGACGAATCCTTGACAATGCTACCTCCAGCGCGATTAGTTTCGCGGGTTTTGCTGTTTGTCCCCAGGTTGTCCTGACGACTTTAGCGTTGTGTCTATTATATCGTTGGGTGGGTTGTTTGTCGTTCGTAGTTGGGGAACCTTAGCCTTAGTTCGTAGTCGAGGCTTTAGCCTTATATTTATTCAGTGCTGATATTAAGGTTTAAGTAGGTTGGGTAGAGGGTAAGCTGTCATGCATTTAAATTGGGTATTAGTAGCGAGCAAGATGCTCGCACTACAAGGCTTTCGCCGTTATTGATATTAAGGTTTAAATGCCGAACAGCTTATGGTGAAATTCAATAGGTTTATTTGATAGAGAAAGGTAGGGGCACGCCATTGCCGTGCCCTTTTTTTTGTCTGATTTTTAGGTTACAGGGTGTGTACCCTGTTTCCATTCAACTTGTTTTCCCAGCGAGTGGGAAGAATCCCCGATCTGGTGAAAGTTTTGACGACGAATCCGACCCGTTTCCATTCAACTTGTTTTCCCAGCGAGTGGGAAGACAAACAGAGGAAGAAAAAGGCAAATGAACACTAACGAGTTTCCATTCAACTTGTTTTCCCAGCGAGTGGGAAGGTCATAAAAGATGGCCACCAGAAGTGGCTTCGAATGTTTCCATTCAACTTGTTTTCCCAGCGAGTGGGAAGAGTTCGCTGAGGACGCCTTACGGAGACTGGGTTTCAGCCGCCGAATCGACACACCTCGCTAAAACTCTAACATATCCTGCCTAAATTGAGCCAGACACACCCCTCAAACCCGCTCCCTGTAAGGCATCGACACACCTCAACGAAAAATATAGGGTTTCAGCGATTGGGCGAGGTGTGTCGATTGGTCGATTTCGCCGCTATCTTATTCACGTTTCAAGGTTCAGTTAAATTAGCGTTTGATCGAGATTATATCATTAATTGCCAGCCTGAGAAAAGCGGGTAATCCAGTTATTGATCATCTGGGAGGATTTATGCCTGAATTGTTGATGCTCAGGGCGGGTTTTGTTGAAAGGTTATCGGTAGGGGGCGAAATTAAATCCCTAAACCCGCCCCTACAATTGACTCGGTTAAATCGGGCGCACGTCTGTATTTAATTGGGCGCACGTCGGTGCGCCCCTACGTTTTTTGTGGGGGTTCGGTTTGAGTAAATGCTAAGATGATTTAATCCGCATCGCGTCTGCCACACCTTGCAGCCTCTCTGTTAACTTCGGCTCAGTAAATGGCAAACCACACAGACGAATCGCCGCCATAAATTGCGGTTTCACCTCAGTCTGATACGCCTGAATAACCGATATATCTCTCTCTTGATTCCCTAATAAATACTTAACCACATCCTCCGGCTTCATGCCTTGCAAATTATGCATCAATTGGTTGCGGATATCATCATCATGTTCTCCCGCTTCGTTCTTCTGAATACATGACCAGTGCAATACCTTCCACGGCTGGAAATCTGACCGGAGATGACGCAGCCATTTGAGCATAAATTCATTCTTGCCGATTTGGTTGGGTTGACGCTTGAATCGGCTGTCATCAATGGGAAACTGTAATTGCTTTAATGTCTCTAGCTTCAGCGTCTTAATCGTTTTATTCTCTTCCTTACTCGAACCCGATACAGACCAATAATGCTTCAAATCATCCGTAGAAACAAACTGTAACCCTCTCCTTAGCCATTGAATTAAATCCTCCGCCGGAAAACGTTGCTGAGTTCCATTAATCGATAACGAAACTGAACGCCCCTGAATTTCCGTCATAATCGCACACCGCAAAAACGTCTCTTGCGCCGCCGCCAATAGCGCAATTCCAGGCAGATAATTCTCTTGCTCAAATAATCGTTCAATCAAGGCAATCCCATCAACAATTCGCGCCGTCGCTGCTTTAAGGTCAAATTCACTTGACTTATCCGCCAGGGAACGATTCAGATTGAAAAAATCCACCAGTTTTTCCAACTCAGCCACCACCGACGTCTCTAAACTTCCCTTAAGTTCTGCTAATTCTAACAAGTGTAACGCCGCACCAGGAGTTCCGGATTGAATTAATCCCTTTGCCTGTTGTACCTGAATTCCCCGCAGATATTGGGAATTGCTAATAATATTCGCTGGACGTTCTAGGTGATATTCATTACTGACTAAAAATTGTACCCGCTTGCCAAATCGGGCGAGACTCATAAACTGAACCGCTGAAGAAATGGCTGGAGTGCTGGCTTGATGACTGACATAAACGGTTGGACTCGTCGCCGGATTAGGGTTGGCGGTAAAGGGGAGAGAATCTAATTCCTTTCGGACTAAATCGAGAACATAATCCCATTCATCTAATCCTGGATCATTAGAGTTCGGCGCTAGGTAAATCCATTCACAGGGAGTTTGGGGAAACTTATCCTCCCCCTGAAAATATCGGGCTAAAATAGGCTGTAATGGATGGGTATCTTGCCAATAGGGACAGGTGAATTGGTGCTGGGTTTGGTAATCGGAGAAAATCTGGGATTGATCGGTTAACAGGACGATAATTTGATCTAACTGATCGGTTTCTGCTTTTAATCGGTTTACAAATGTATCCAACAGGGGAAAATTTAAATACGACCAAATCTGTTCCTGTATCTGGGGGAAATGATACTGATAAACCGTTCCCAATACCCTGGGTTCAATCCGATAAGGTTGAGTGACATGGTTATCGATTTGCTTAAGTTCAAATTTAATATCGTGGAATTCGCCCAGAATGTCATCCTTATACCAATTAGTCCACATCTTATCACTGCGCTGCTTTTCCCTTCGTCCTTTTTTCTTACTAATTTTGTCACTGTCTAATTGCACATCACTACTGCCAATGGTTACAATCCAAATTGCCATTATTCCTTTCCTCCCCACAATAATTCAAATCCGTCTGGCTTTTGCTGAAGAAATGCGACAAACTGCTTACATTCCGGTGACTCATCCGGAAACAGAGTTAATAACTCAATAAACCGATTCGTTGACTTGCTTGTCCATTTTCCCTCTTTTTTAGTAAACAGTCGTTTCGGTGGATACATTCGATGCCACAATCGACCAATTTGACCCAGTTCTCCGGTTACGGATGTCTGCCTAATACTTTTGTCAGTTTCGCCGCGAACAATACCTTTTTGATAAGCTTTATGTAACCAATCAATCGCCACACATTCATCCCGATTATTTGCCAATCGTCCCCAGACTTGGACGCGAGAGGGATGCCAGGATTCGCGCCAATTGGCAGGATGATTGGGATTGGGGATTTTTCCTTGTAATTTCATCCAGGTTTTCGCTGTGTTTAA
>CAKZMA010000313.1 GCA_937127375.1 uncultured Coleofasciculus sp.
GGGATATTATCGAATAGAAGCTTTTGCCTCTTGTTGCAGGGGTACTGGATCAGAGACAGCCGACTCCACCAAAGAAATGGACAAGCCTTCACGAGCCATAACGGTATTGCGAAAGTGTTGAATGGCTTCTTCGCCAATTCGATCCAAGAAATCATCATTGTGTAGCGGATCGTGATGAAAGATAACCAAAGTTTTCACGTTAGCGGCTTTGGCTAACTTAATCCCTTCTTGCCAAGTCGAATGACCCCACCCCACTTTGCTCGTTGCTGGAGAATAATATTCGGTATCCGTGTAGGTGGCGTCGTAGATCAGCACATCCACATCCTGAATCAGTTTTAAGATATTTTCATCTAAACCACTAGGTCTATGTTCGGTATCGGTAATGTAGGCGGCTGCATGTCCCCGCCAATTCACCCGATATCCCACCGCTTCACCGGGATGATTGAGCAGGGTATTTTCGACGGTAATCTCGCCCAGCTCAACGCTTTCACCAACCTCTAGGTCATAGAACTGCAAATCCGCTTGCATGACTTGCAACGGGACAGGAAAATTGGGATGGAGCATTTGATCGGTGAGGCGTTGCTTAATTGTGGAACCATTGGGCGCGATCGCTCCATAGATACGGAAACGATTACTTTTGATAAACGCGGGAACAAAAAACGGAAACCCTTGAATATGATCCCAGTGGGAGTGGGTGAAAAACATGTGAGCCTCCACTGGCATTTGTGACAGCATGGACTGTCCCAACACCCGCAAGCCCGTACCCCCATCAAAAATTAATCGTTCTCTACCCACTCGCATTTCCACACAAGGAGTATTTCCGCCATAGCGAACCGTTTCTGGACCCGGACAGGCAATACTTCCTCTAACGCCCCAAAAGTGAATTGTGAATCCGTTGTGCTGACTAGACATAATTTTTCCTTGCAGGCTTTTTCAGACAGTCCATTTGTTCGTGTTTTCAGGTTGATGAGGAGTCTTTTTCATCCAATTTCCACAGTCTTAACATCTCCACCGACCCGGAGTAATCATCAACATATCCTTGCTAGCGGTAGGCAACCCAATAAAACTCCCGGAGGGATTTAAGTAGAATAGTCATGGTAATTTAGGAGTTTTTTTGTTTAAGCTGATTTGAACCAGTTGTTTTGATTGTGGATGGATGAGCTTAGGGACGTCAAGTAACATTTAACGCCTGCGGCATTTATCACCAGGGAATAACTTCCGCGATCGCGATAAATCCGTTCCTGACGCTTTTGAGTTGCTCACACCGCTCATCATTCGAGGCTATTCAGCAGTAGTGGTCTGAGGGAGGTAGTTGCACGGGAGCGATCCAGTTCCTTTTTAGGTTAAGGGGTCTAGCTACTATATCTGATGCTAGCTCCTCACGGATTAGCATCAGGTCTGAGATGCTTTACCTCTAGTTTATACCTACTATTTTCCATAGCCTAACAAGTTTAGCTAAACTGGTTAGGCATTTGAGGCAACACCAATATGTGATTTTGATCACGTTTTAGCTCAAGTTGAGCTTGAATGACTTAATGACTTTGTGCAGACGTTCCGGCAAAGAAAGCTAAAATTTAAGAAATGTTGCTGACGTTGAGAAAAGAGAATGGAACCCAAGGTCGAAATTTATACCTGGAGCCGTTGTCCCTATTGTATGCGGGCTAAAGGGTTGCTCAATGAAAAGGGCATTAACTTTACCGAATATTGTATCGATGGTGATGAACAGACGCGAGAGCAAATGGCACAACGGGCAAATGGACGCCGTTCTCTGCCACAAATTTTTATCAATGACCACCATATTGGGGGTTGCGACGACCTGTATGGGTTAGAACTACAAGGTGAACTAGATACCTTACTGCAAGACGGAGCAGGGGCAAGTCATTGATAGGGGAGTTC
>CAKZMA010000314.1 GCA_937127375.1 uncultured Coleofasciculus sp.
CTACAAGAGGGGGGATGACAAAGGATGCTATCGCTTTTTTGGCACGGGAGAGGGGAGCAAGATAAGATATAGCCGACTACATTTTCTATTATTAATACTTCCGGTTCCCCTTCTCCCTTGATGGGAGAAGGGGTTAGGGGAAGAGGGTGAAAATTATCACCATTGAGATACAGTTTGCTAATGTTTATCTGTCTTGATTGTGCCACAATCGCTGGATGGAATCAGGATGTTTGTTGATTAGGGGTGTCGTAGTTTAGCTATAAACCTCTCACCCCCAGCCCCTCTCCCACGCCGGCGAGAGGGGAGTAAGATAAGATATAGCCGACGACATTTTTTATCATTAATACTTCCGGTTCCCCTTCTCCCTTGATGGGAGAAGGGGTTAGGGGAAGAGGGTGAAAATTATCACCATTGAGATACAGTTTGCTAATGTTTATCTGTCTTGATTGTGCCACAATCGCTGGATGGAATCAGGGTGAAACGACATTAAAGATAGTAGAGGGCGGGTTTAGTCCAGTTATCGGTTGATGCTGAAACGTTATCGGTAAAACCCGCCCCTACAACCGAAATTGTAGACGTGTTATGGCACGTCGGGAACATTGTCAGGTGTGGTATGTGTTGCTGGGTGAACCTGTTGTGATTTTGGCGTAGTCGCAGGTGTGGGTTTTGGCTGTCGTGCAGTTTAATTGCACAATTAACTAACGGAAAAATCAGTAAACTGCCGCATATAAGGACTATGAAATCCTAATACGATATCCTCCCGATTTACGCCCAATTCCATTAACTCATCGGCTAGATGAGCCTCAGTATTATTAAGCTGTATCCATACCTTGCCATTTATCATAATGAAGTTAAAAATGCTTTGAGTAAAGATGGCTGGAGAATTACCAATGATCCTTACACATTAGACTATAAAGGGCTGCGCTTATATGCAGACTTGGGAGCAGAAAAATTATTAGCAGCAGAGAAAGAAGAACAAAAAATCGCTGTTGAGATTAAAGTCTTTAACAGTCCTTCACAAGTTACGGAACTGCAAAAAGCAATTGGTCAGTATAATATGTATCACAGTATATTAAAGCGTGTTAGCCCCGATCGAAAACTCTTTTTAGCTATTTCAGAGGAAGTGTACAACGATTTTTTCCAAAAACCAGCGATTCAAGATATTATCAGCGATCAAAAGATTCACTTAATTGTTTTTAATCCAGATCAGGAGGTGATTCGCCAATGGCTCAACTAGAACATAAATTAGACCATTACCGAAAAATAATTGCCCAAATTATTCAAAAACATGGTCACTATAAACCCAGCCATGGAGAAATAGAAACCTTAATTGTAAATGATGCGATCGCGGATAATTATTTATTACTGGATACGGGATGGGATCGAACGGGACGAGTTCATGCTGTGGTGTTTCATATCAGGATTATTGACGAAAAAATTTGGATTGAAGTCGATGGCACAGAGAAAGGAATTGCCCTGGAACTGATAGATTTAGGCATCCCAAAAGAAGATATCGTTTTAGGATTTATTCGCCCTAAACACCGACATCTCACCGATTTTTCAATCGCTTGAAATTTAATAAATAGTTTTCCCTGGGGGTTGGTGCGTTTCCGCTCTTTTTATTCACTCAATGGCAAATATTCAATTCGGTCTTGATATTCCCCAACAAAGGAAGCTTCAGCAATGAAATACTCCATGACAAGACAAACCTGCTGACCTTCTTTAAACGAATCTTTAACCCGGACAATATGGGGGTGTTTGCACTGCGCCAACTTCACCGCCTCTTGCCACAACTTATCCTGAAGTC
>CAKZMA010000315.1 GCA_937127375.1 uncultured Coleofasciculus sp.
TGTATCCGGAACAATCAACCACCGCGATCGTTACCTATCATCCCGTCGCCAAATATTTCAGCGCTTAGTCGGGGTAGAATTGATATGTAAGCTCTTAGGGATTTGCGGCTTAATAAAGTACCAAGCAAGCTGGGCTGAATTCATAAATACAGCTTTCCTAATTGGTGCTTTATTTTTACGCAGCTCCCTTAGTAGCTTGATAGAAGCAATCAAGATGAGGAAAATGATTAATGTCAGCAGATAATATTTCACCCAAAAACAATCAAGATGAAACTCCAGAAAAGCTGAAATTAAAACTATTGAAAAGTCATTTGTTTCGGGTCATCCATGTTGATTCCGTTTGGGGAGGGTTAAGTCCGAATGGTGATAGCATTAATATGAATCTTTGCAATCAGCGCTTTCCAATACCGCAAAAGTTAGTATACGAACTAGAAAAAGATGGTAGTTTAGAAAATGAAATTAATGAAGAGAGAATTCAAGAAGATGATGTTGATGTAGAATGGGAGATAGAAGTCAGCGCTATGATGGACATAGAAACAGCAAAGACACTGATTTAATGGCTAAAAAATATGGTTGAACAGGCAGAAAATGATCAAGATCAGGATAATAGAATAATGCTGAGTAAAACTACACCATACAACAAAGCGATCCTTAATGATCCGCGACAAAAGCAATCAATTGCTTCTGGAGAAATTGAAATACACAATAAATTACCTAAAAAACCATATATATATAAAGGATATGTAGATAAGTTAAGTGATGTAAAGCCAATTAAAACAGGTAGTCAAGCCAGTCCTAGAAGAAGATATAGGAAGTTCTCCAATGATAAAGGGAGTATCCCAAAAAATGGAAAAGACACATGGTTTATAAAATATGTATCAATTTTAGAGCAATTAAGGAAACTTCCAGACAACTGGGATAGCTATGGTGCAGAACCCCCTAATTTAATGGCTCTATACTGGTCAAAAACTGTGCTTGAGCTTCTCCTAGAAATCAATTTCCCCCCTAACAAAATTACGGCATCTGTCGAAAATGGTGTCGGTATTTCTTTTATTCAGGGAGAGAAGTACGCGGATATTGAATGTTTCAACACTGGAGAAATTCTGGCTGTTACTTCAGATAAGCAAGGTAACCCAAATGTTTGGCAAGTTGATGACAAGTTAGACTCGATCAAATCAGCATTAGAAAAAATTCATGTCTTCATTAGAAACTAATCGTCCCGAGCGAATGTTCAGGCGAGGTCGTCCCGCTGACGAAAATTTTGGTCGAGAATAAAAGCTATATTACCGATGTCAAGCTCAACACGTTGACGGTCAGAGACTACTTCCTCAAGCAATTCGTTTTCCTAACTTTTCTGTCAACCGATCAAAGTATAGTGAACCAGAAGATGTACTGATTCCCAGTTATCAAGATTGGGGAATTTCAATGTTTAGCGTAGGAGACATTCCAGAACCCGAATCAACAGATGAAAATACTCATTACAGTTGGAGAGTAACACATGACCCCTTAGAAGATAATTATGCTCATTCTGAAGTTCGGACTTTTAAAAATAACATTTATACTGACAAGCTGCAAGTACCAAAAACAATCAAGAAAAAATTTCGGCAAATATTGAGTGAGAGAATCACCATTATTCATCAACCTAAAAAATAGATAAAATTATCGCCTCTACCTCTCAATAAATGACAGCGAACAATTGTATCCTGAATAATCGACAGCTATAAAAACTGCCGTGGGAATCACGACTTCATTGTAGAGTTGATGCAGCAAATCAAGCTGACCAATGGTAGAAAGATAAAAAATGGGCGAGGTATTACTGACAACAATCATCGCCAGTCGTTTGCCTCCAAAGTTCTCAAATCTTGCCTAAAGTCCTCAACACCATAATGAATCGGAATTTGGCGGTGACCTAAAATTTGCTGAAATTCGAGTTGATTTATCCCCACAAATTGACTCGCTGTACCCAAGGTGATCTTTTCCTGTCGAAAGAGCAGTATAGCAATTTCTAACTTTAGATCCGCTTCAGATATATGTGCCACTTGCAGAAAATCATCGGGAATCACTAAACTCATTGGTTCACTCTCCTCGCCTCTACGTCAGTATGGGTGTATAGGATACTTAACACTCAATAAGCCTTTGGGTATCGCTGCAACCATTGATATACCGTATGTTTGGCATTGCCCACCCGCCTTACTTAACCGAATCTTAAGCAAGCAACAGAACGATGCGATCGCGAACACCTTCCCATCTAGATCTTACAGGAGACTGTAACTTGGTGTAACTTAGTGGTTCTGGTGTCAGCCTTGCTGTTGTTAGTGATAGACTGAGACCAAAATGGCGAGTCATTGAGCGAGGTTGGTATGTACTGGGGAGATGGAGGCAGTGAGTTAAAACATGGTACGACAACGAGCCATTACTGATGCAATTAAAACCTTAGCCGATGTAGAAAATCGCTTTAATCTCCGACGCACGGAAGATGAGCGATTTTTTACCGAATGGTATGAGGATTTGCCAGAGAATAACGATGTGGAAAAAGACTCTCTAGATTTAATTCGACGCCGATACCTTTATCATCTAGCTGATGGACATCTCACGGAAGGAACAGTAACGCTATTGCTGGGTTCGCCGTTATTAGAAAAAGCAAATTTTTATGATCCTCCTTTTAAAATGCGGCGCGAAGCATCAGTTGAGATTGTTTTAGATGAAGAAGACGAGGAGGTTGAAACCTTACGGGGGCGAATTGATGTATTAGTCATGCAAAATCGGTTTTGGGTAACCCTGTTGGAGTCAAAACGGACAACCATTTCGGTGATGTCAGCCATTCCCCAAACTCTCGCCTATATGATGGCAAATTCCAACTCAGATCAAGCCGTATTTGGCATGGTAACTAATGGGAATGAAATTATGTTTGTCAATGGTTCTCAGCAAGGTACACCTCAATATGATGTTTCGGATATATTTTCGCCTGTACCATTACGCAATCGTCTGTATGATGTGCTGAGAATTTTAAAGCGTATTGGTCAAGCCATTGAGCCGTGAAACCATTCGTTTA
>CAKZMA010000316.1 GCA_937127375.1 uncultured Coleofasciculus sp.
TCACGAAGGTCACGAATAATAAACAGTGTCTTAATGTTAGCTTCATTAAGAACGTTAACTAATTCTTGATGCCATTGCAAATGTCCAGAAACATATTGACCTTGACGGATTTTGAAGATCTTCTGATAGAGTTTTGGATCATTATTTACCAGAGCATGATAAGTCCAGCGAGAAACAAAAACAGGTAACAGTTCAAGTACACGGGTCAGCAAATGAGTCCCTGCCTTCGGCATACTGTTAACTATAACTTTTGGACCATGTAATGAGGCATGGATTTCCCGATAGTTCAAAGGCAGAGGAAATCTTGTTAATTTTTTTGGACTTAAATGATACCGTATTTTTGCTAGTTTATTTACTGCCATTTTTTTATGATTAAGTGACTATTATTTACCAGACTCTTTCAACTTAATATCGCATTGCCTTTCGGCGATAGGTACCATAAGCCTGAGTTGCTTCTACTTTCACACCATTGGCAACAATCCCTAAAACCGATGCTCTAGCAATCTTTAATCCATCAAAAGCTTTCATCACCAAGGAACGGTCGGTTTTCTCAACCCCCACAACCAGCAGAGTACCATCCGCCTTGGCAGCTAGCAAGTTTCCATCCCCCAAACCCAGAAGAGGTGGGGTATCGTAGATCACTAGGTCAAACTGAGCTGTCACTTGATCCATGATGTACTGCATCTTATCAGAGGAAAGGAGCTTGATGGGGTCAGATAAACTCTGACCCGCCGTCAAAACGAACAAGTTCTCGTCCAGAGAAGATTTTTGTATAGCATCCTGAAGCGTTAAGTCTGTCGCAATGATATCGCTGAGTCCCTGGGTATTTAGTAAGTCTAATCGACTGTGAAGCTGAGGACTGCGTAAATCAGTGTCTACAAGTAAAACGCGCTTGCCAATGGTGGCGGCGGTTTGAGCCAGGTACAAAGCCACCGTTGTTTTGCCATCGCCGGGTACAGCAGAGCTAATTGCCAGTGATTGGAGAGACTTCTTAGCACTCAGCAGACGAATATTGGTATAGAGAGAGCGGAAGGCTTCCATAAAGGGTGAAGTGCCGTACTCGGTGGGGCAATTGTTAGAAAACCAATGACGCTCCGGTTTGGGCTTAGAATTAGCAACTTGGGCAATAATAGCCAGTTGACTGGGTTGTTTGGAGAGTTTGTTAAATTGTTTGGTCAACGGAATCACCCCCAGAATCGGCAATTTTGTTGACCCTTTGATGTCCTCAGGGGTGTGGAATACCGTGTGGAAAATCTCGACTAGAAAACCGACACCGATACTCAGCAGGACACTTAAAACTACAGCTATAGCTAAGGGGCGCTTTAGGGAGTGGGGTTCGACAGGTACTGGCACACCATTGGCATTGTCCCAGATTTCCGGGGGGTTAATTAACTCCCAGGGAATTTCTTGCTGAGCGGCATCAAGTTTTAAGGTTTCTCGTTTAGAAAGAAATTCCTTTAGGTTATCCGTCGCTACACTAAGATTCCTGTCTAAATCACCAACCTGTCTGGTTACCGTAGGCAACTGCTCAAGCTGTTGATTAATCTGATTTTCCGTTTGCAGA
>CAKZMA010000317.1 GCA_937127375.1 uncultured Coleofasciculus sp.
TTGCCCAAGTGAGTTTTGCCAGAGTGCGATTGATATTAGGGGCTTCATTAAAGGTCAGAATAAGAGGTGTTATTTTTTCAAGCATAAGCCTGAGGTTACTATGAAAATTTTCAACTTAACTATTCACTGGAGAGCTGGAACAGAGCCTTGATTTCCAAAGATAGGGGCATCTGCCGGAAAATTTGAATTTAATGTTTGTGTAGTCTTCTTGGTTTAATAGCTCAGTTAGAGTTTTTGGAGAGAAAAACTTAATATGACCACCATCCCAAAGAGTGGTAAAGTGCCTATCCATTTTTCCGGAAAGAGCTAGAACCAGATTTTTAAAATAGCCGTGATAGGGAGTGGTAATGATTAAAACGCCATTTGGCTTCAAACATTTCTTAGCAGCTCTAAGGAGTTCTCTCGGATAAAATAAATGTTCAATAACTTCGCAGGAAATAACACTATCAAATGAGTTGTCCAACTTAGCATAAGGTAAATTGTAAATACTCCCCTGAATAAATTGGCAATCTGGGAAACTCGAACGAGCCAATGTCACACCCGACTCAGATTCTTCAACACCAACAACTTCATAACCTTGTTGTGCAATGAGATTAGTCAGACTGCCATTTCCACAGCCGATATCTAATACACGTAGCTTTTGTTGGTTGAAGGGTTTTGCCTGAGAGAGTATTTTTAGGAGTGGATCGAGCAGATAGGCATGATGATGCCCTGAACAATTATCTTGATAAGCATAGTTGTATTGGCTAATGGTGGTTTCCATTGATAAATTGGTACTCCATTAGTAGAAAATAGGGACAGGATATTTTTTAATGATGGCGGTATAAACCTCAATCAAATTTAAGGCAATGCCATCCCACGTATATTGTTTGAGAATCAGTTGACGGGCGCGGTTCCCCATCGCTTTTGCTTCTTGGCGATGGTTGAACCAATGTTTAATAGCAGATGCGATCGCCGCCACGTCCAGTTCGGTTAAATAGCCGAGTTGATGTTGTTTGACCATAGACGCTAAGGCAACACCGGGGGTGACCAAAACAGGTAGCCCTACGGCTAACGCTTCTAGAACAACAACCCCAAAGTTTTCCGAGTGGGAAGTCAGGACAAACATATCCGAGCCTTGCAGTAGTAAATCTTTCATCTCCCCTGTGACAAATCCGGAACGATAGGTGCTTTTTGTATCTTGATACAGTGCCGTTTATTTATATCCGACCACTTATAGTGATGTATTGAGATTACTGTATAGATAAAAATATTCGTAATTTTTAAACACTATGATGTACAACTTTGAATTTGCTCAGTCTAACATTGAAGTCGGCTTTTGTTGTCGATACAATATCCATTCGTAAACCTCTATCATTTGTTCTGCTGTACGCTCCCAGGTATATTTAGATTCCACTAATTGTCGTCCTCGATAGCCCATTTCAGTTCTCTGAATTTGTTCGCTCTCCATTGCCTCTCGAAGAGCTTCTACTAGAGGCATTACGCCACTATCAATCCACCAACCGCAGCGATAGGTAACTAAATCAGACCAAGGGGTTCCCTTAGTAGCGATGGCGGGTGTACCGCTTGCTAAAGCTTCTGCTATTACAATTCCGAAATTCTCGGTAAAAGAAGGTAGAACAAAAACATCAGCTTCTTGATATAGTTTCCACTTGGCTTCCCTATCAACATATCCCATCAAATTAATAGTATCTATCACTCCCAATTGCTTTGCTTTTTTTTCTAAAAAACCTTGGTAATTTCTTTCGTCATTACCGGCAATAATCAACTGCCAAGATTTAGAGTTTAGATGAGACCAAGCTTCAATTAAGTTACTTAACCCTTTGACGGGGTGAATTCTTCCAATAAACAAAACTGTTTTTTGGGATTGATGAGAACCTTTTTTTGTTATTGTAGGTAGTCGATCCACTCCCAAAGGGATCATAACAATTGGTAAATCTGGAAACAATTTTCTTAAGTTAAGTGCTTCTGCATTTGATGTAGCGTGCAATACCTGTGTAGTTTTCAAATCGGAATACTGGAAAAAATGCCAAGCTATTCTCTTTTTCCAAGCTTTATAATTCAAAGCCCAATTTTCGAGCATTCCATGAGGAGTAACTATTCGTGGTATTCCTAATCGACGTGATTCTACAGCAATGGCATGATTATTAGGTAACCAAATACCGTGATCATGAACTAAAGAACAGGATGTATCTACTGATGTACCATCCTTAAAATCATGTAAAAAATGCTTAAAAGATTGACTTAAATTTTCAGATAATGGATTCCACTTGAGGTTAGATTTAATTTGAGTTTTACTTAAAATTGGCAAACAGCCAGGACTAGCGCCCAGTCTAATTTGTATTGTTTGATCGTAATCTGCGATCGCCTCTACTAACCTAATAACGGCAATGGGAACTCCTCCTTTATCTTGGGAAATATCCCGAAGAGAGTGTAAAACTTGTATTCCTGTATCTTGAAAAAAATCTTTATTCATTTTCAATTCTCTGATATTTAGACAAAATATTTTTTTTAAACTTTACTTGTTGTACATATTGTTCTATTCGATCAAGTTCCAGTAGATAAGTACCCAGTGCTTCATAAAGAAGTAATGCGAATAAAGGAAAAGTTAGATTACCTAATAAGTATGCTTCGGCAAAGCTACTCAATAGTAAAGAGCCTAATCCAGCTATAACTACACTACAATGAGGATAATAATCAGGGCGTCGAATAGCTATTTTATTGAGTTGTTTCATCATTTTTATGGATTTAATTCCAAATATCACCAGAGGTATAAAACCTAACAAACCCAGGGCTGCTCCTGCAGCTAGCCAGGAGTTTTCTCCATAGCGTAATCGCTCGCTAGTAAGTGGGATGCCAAAAAATGGATAGGTTAAAAAAGTTCGCCATTGAGCCTTCCATACTAGCTCGCGTGTATTGCTCTGAGAACTGAGTTTGTCAAAAGCAATTCCTATGTCAAAAAAATCTAATTCATAAGGTACAAATAAAAGACCAAATATAACAACTGTTAATATTATTAAAAGCCAAAATAGTTTTCCGCTGTAATAGCGATAATAAAGTATTACAGAAAATATTGCAGATAATACTCCAGTTCGTGAACCAGTAGATATTAAACCCAAAATAACTAATCCAAAAAATAAAATTAATAATTGCTTAATTAGAGGATATTGATCATGTTTTTGGTATAAAAACAAGAAACAAGGAATCGTAAGGACGAGAAGGATAGCTGCAGCTTGTGGGTTTCCAGTCGTTCCATGAAATAACCCTTGTACAACCGTAATTGGCGATACATTTATGGTGGCTTGATAGAGGTTGGCAATTACAAAAAGAATGCCTACCATTGCGAGCGACCAAATGGCAAGCTCGAAATTACGTTCGTCTTGAAGCCAACGAGATGGTCCATATATGATTGTTAATACTACTGCCCCAAAGGTGAATATACCTATAAATGCAAAAGAGATGCTTCCATATTGTAAAGTTTTCAAAAAAATTACAATCTGAACAATAATCAGGTAAGTAATAGGCTTGGGTATGAGAATAGAACGCCAGCCTTTAGGAGTTTTAAACGCGATCGATAGGAGCAAGCCCAGCAGAAAAATCGTTAAAGGTCGTCCCATAGTGCGTAACTGCTGCAAAGGAAAAGCTAGAGCGGGTGCTTCTAAAATCCATTCATTTTTGAATTCACCCAAGGAAGCGGCAAATCCACAAAGCGCGAGCAAAAACCAGTGCTGGCGACGGTGAGCCTCGTTAGCCTGCACTAGGATAAGCAAACAAAGGACAACGCCAATCAACCCATAAGAACTGGTTAGAAACTTGAAAAGTTGGTCTAAATAAGACATTGGTTACCTCAAACTACGCTCCGGCTAGGGCTTTTTTAACTACTTCATTCAGAAGCTCGTGCCAACGATCTGCCCAAATCTGTGCAGCATAGGGAGCAGCTAATTGCTGGGCACGTTTTCCCCACGTTGAAAGCAACTCGTAATGTTCATGTAAGCTCAACAAAGCCCGAGCTAGTGCTTCTGGGTTTTCTTGGGGAACGATGATGCCGTTATAACCTGGTCGAATTACTTCTACTGACGAGCCACACACATCCGTACAAACAACAGGCAAGCCAGCAGCCGAGGCTTCGACGAGAGCGAGGGGCCAAGGATCGAAACGACTGGGCAACAGAAATGCTCCTGCCTGTCGCCACACCGCAATCATATCAGTGGGTTGTACGAAGCCGCGATTTTCAATCCCAGCTTGATTTTGTAGGCGATCGCCTAGGGTTCCCTGACCGCAGCAAACAAGCCCCCACGGGTCTGATATCCTACTACGATACTGACGGTATGCTTCCACCAGAATATCGATTCCTTTTGAAGGGGCGTAGCGACCCACGAACAGAAAAGATTGGGGCCAAGGCGATTGTTGCCGTTCCTGCCAGAGGGGATGCCAGACTTGGTCGTCAATTCCATACAGTCCGCGCTGAATTTTGGCAACGGGAATTCCCAGTCGTTGGGCGTACTGCCAACTTCGCTCTCCTGCCACTACAACCCGATCCATACGCTGTAGATACCGATGCAGTAGCCAGGGCGCTAGGTGCTGTCTCCAGGTGCCCCACCAAGGAGTATCCATGCCCATCACCAAGGCGCAATGTTTCAGCGTTGGGGAAAAGGCGAGTTTCCGATAGGGGGGGTGCAGCCAGCCAGAGAACACCACTGCATCGGGCTGAGCTTTTTGAACAAGCTTTTCGATGAGGGGAAAGTTTTGACGTTCCTCTAAATTCAGTAAGCGCGAGGGAATACCTGCCATCAGTTGGTCGGAAAAGGCAGTTTCGGTGTGGGCTTGGAAAGCAAGGACAAATACATCGATGTCTGGAAGCGTGTGCAAAGCAAGCCAGTTCGCTGCCATGTACCCAGAAATGTCAGACCAGCAAAATAAAACTTTGGTACTCATTACTTGAATAACTATTCAATAACGCCACGACATAAAAATCAAAAAAATAAGCCCATTCAATCGCCATATTCTCAATCACTTATAACATTGAATGCCGAGTTCTAAAGTCCAACGCTTTGGATCTTCAACATCACAAAAAACATCAATATTTGAGTCGCCAAATCTGGCTCTTCGTATATTTTTAAATCCAGCACTTTTTAACTCTAAACAAAGCGAGTTGTAGTCAAACATCCAAAGATGAATATTGCCAGTCAAACATTCTTTTAGAAAACTAAACATGTCTTTTTTACGATACTCCTTGCCCAGCCAAGTTATTCTCATAAATTCATGAGCTGCTTCTGGATTATTTGAGCTAATATATGCTTTAGCCATAATTTCTAAATCTGGTACTACCAATCGAAAAATTCCTCCCGGTTGAAGATGCTTGTAACAATTGGCGAGGGCACAGCGTACTTCCTCTAAGCTCATGTGTTCTAGGACATGGGAGCAGTAGAGAAACTCCACACTCTCATCTGCAACTGGTAAACCTTTGACAATATCACCATAGTGAACATTTTTGGGATAACGCCCAAATAGACCAGATGGAACTAGCTTGCCGATAACAGGTATTTTCTGTAATCTCATCAGTGGACTCATATCAAAATTTAACCAACGTTCTGGAGCGCAAAGTCCGCACCCAAACTGAGTAAAGCGACTTTCTGTTGCTGAAAACATAAATTTTTTCCAAAACTAAAGCGTTGACATGTAATTGGGTAAAATGTGGCAGGTAAGATACACGCCCTACAGGAATTTTGGATTCAATCAAGTCCCTAATATATTTAAAATTTATATCAGTTAAATATATTGGAAAAATGCCTTTTCAAGCCGATCGACACATCGCGACCAGGTGTTTTGCTTAGCATAGTCGAGTCCACGCTGGCTGTAGACTTCTCGTAATCTAGAATTTTCTTCGAGTTGGCTCAGAGTATCAACAATAGTTGCTGTTTCCTCTGGTTCAACAATAATGCCATTTGCACCCACTACCTCTGGCAAAGAAGCTCGATTAGCGACTACCGCAGGAGTACCAACAGCCATCGCTTCTAGGGCAGGTATACCAAATCCTTCATAATGTGACAAGAATAGTAAAGAAGAAGCACACCTCAAGATTCGAGGCAAATCACTATCTGGGACAACTCCTAACAATTTCACATTAGGAAATTCGCGAGTTGCTTCCACATACTTCGGTTCTGACTCTCCGGCAACAACGATTTGCAAATCAGAATGGCGATCGAGTAAAAGTTTAGCTACTTCTAACACAAAATTCCCACCCTTTTTTAAACGTAAGCCACCAATAATTAATATATAAGGAGCATCTATAGGCTTTTTAAGCTGAATGGGATTAGCAGAAGCCATTTCATAAAATTGTTGTTCGACTCCACAACCAATTACTACTATTTTATCTGGAGCTGCTCCTAGCAATTCAACCATTCGATGCTTGGAAAATTCAGAAATAGTAAAAACAATTCGGCAATTAGCCAAAGCTTTATAAATCCACTGGTTCCATTTATAACGAAACCATCGATGTTGACGAGTATTAGACCAAGGTAAATCAGGTTCAAATGCTTGAATGTCATAAATTGTAATGGCTGTCGGACAGGATGATACAGGAATATAAGTTTCCATCGGTGTAAAAAGCCAATCTGTTTTTTCGGATATAAAAACATCCATTTTAGGAAGTTGAGCTAATTTCCAAAGTCTTTCTGTAAAATTTTCCGGCAATGGGAAAGTCTTAAGAGATAAATCTCTTAAGGGTGATTTAATGTCTAATTTGTCATCTTCTTGTAACCATTGGCGAGAACATAGCAATTCTAAGTTGATTGAATGACGCGATTGTAATCCTAATAAAGTGTTATTGATATGGCGACCTGATCCTGTACATGGTAAGTAAGTCCGTCGAGGGTGAATGTAGGCAGTAATTTTCATGTTACTTAAAATTAACTATTGCTTGAAGTAGAAGAGTTTTGAATGTTTATTTTTATGACAATTTTAGGGTGCAATGCCAATATTTTGTTTAACCAAGTGCTGGCACATCTTTGGCTTCCAATCCCTAAAAAAGTTGGCAATTTTTCTGCGCTGATTTGATTCAAAAGTAAGTTTTTCATAGATAAACTAGATAAAGTAATCATCAGGTTGGGTTAACTACTTAATTGCTTTATGGTATAATTGATTGAGCCAACGGTGTTCTTTAAGGATTTTAATAAGTTTATTAATAAAATAATTTAACTTAGATTTAATGGCAATAAATAATTGGTTATTCGATGATTTTTTTGTAAAAAAATAGTTTTTGTACAAATTATAATTAGGCATACACTCATTTAATTTATATCCTGCCCAGTGCAATAAAATAATTTGCATTTTGTGATCTAATCCTCCATAATCCCATAGGTAATATTTGCCCTGTTCTTCATAAATTTTTCCAGGCTGTCGCGCCCAAGCATTTTGACAAATACTACCCATGACTTCGGCAAAATGCGCGTAACGTACAGGTTTTACATCACAACAGTAATTTATAAAAGCTTGATCTGTATTGCGGGGGTTCAGTTGTTCGCGAATTTTTAAAGCATCTTCGGCAAACTTCTCAAATTCCTCTATAGAAAATAATCCTTGGCGAGATGCCCAAAGACCTGATATAAATCCTCTTCCTCGTCCTTGTTTGATCATTTCTCGACGGAAGTTTCCGGGTTGGTAGACTTGATTGATCGCACAGTCATAATGAATAAAATCAAAGTCAAATTGTTCCGTTGCTTCAATAAGTGGTTTGAGGTCTGCTAAAACCAACTGCCGCGCATCTAAATACATAAAATATTCTAGTGATCCCCAGAAAGCTGCATAACGTCTAAACCAATAAAGACCGGTCGGAGTATAGCCTAATTCAAATGCTTTACCGATGGCTTCTAGTCGAGAGAAAGAATCATCGATATAAATTTGAAAATCGTAGTTTTTCTGCAAGGTTAGTAGGCGATCGCACTGTTCGTTAAAGGGAATTAAAATTAGTTGTAAATCGGGATTAAAAGTGCGAAAGCTGTTGAGAAATGCAAGCGCCCAATCGTAAACCTTATCATTGGCTGAAAAGTAAACACCGATACTGTTTTTTTGAAACATAATCTTCAGTTAATTGTGTATTGTTCAATTTTCAGTAACTAGATTAACTGGCATCTGCGGGTATCATTTTTCGTAGGTTATCCATCAAAAGTTCTGCCCAGCAGGGACCTAGCAGTTTAACCAACAAGGGATAAGGTACATTTCCTATGACACAGTTTTTTAAATCTAGATTACGAGCTGCTGCAAAATATTCCTGTGCTTCGTTGATATAACCCTCTCGTAAAATACCACGCCCGTAAGCCCAGAAACGTTGAGCTAAAATTTTCCGTACTTCTAGCTGTAAAGGTTTACTTGTCTGAGTTTCTATGAGTTGTTTATATTTTTGTAAAACTTGAAAGTGAAACATTGCTCCTTTGCTACTGTAGCCTCGTTGACTAATACGATTTTTATCGATATATTCACGATATTTATATACTGAACCGGGATAATACAAAAATTCCACTCCAGCCAATACCAAGCGCAGGTGAAGGTCATATTCTTGTCCTCGTGGTAGTGATGGATCGAAACCGCCAATTTCTAACAAATATTCGCGTTTGTGAAGAGGACAAGAAGTTAAAGGACTATTAGCTAAAATGTGAGCGATCGCATCTTCTTCAGGTTGTCGCGGACGCAGAGGATAATTAGGGATAGATTGATCGTGCTGATCGACCCAAATTGCATCACCATAGACAATGGCTTTAGACTCTGAAGGAAGTTGGCTGGCTTGAGCGACTTGTGTTTCTAGACAATTTTTCAACAGGACATCATCAGCATCAAGAAATTTTATATATTCACCTTGAGCTAATTGAATTCCTCTATTTCTCGCCAGTGGTGCGCCGCGATTTTCGCCAGTTTCCCAGCCAATCTGGTCACCAAAGCTTCTGATTATTGCTAGACTCTTATCAGTTGAACCATCATCAATCACAATAATCTCTACATTATTGTAGGTTTGATTGAGTGCGCTGGTGATCGCAATTTCAATAAAAGCTTGACTGTTATAGCAAGGAATAATAATTGTTACTAAATGTGACATAATTTAGTTTCGCCTAACTTTTTGATTTAAAAATAATTTATTTACTTTTTAAATTCCAACCAAAATCCTGATTAATCATTTTAAATAAACGTTCATTGTGATAAAAAAATTATCAAAAAGCTGGTCGTACAAATTTGGATCAATTTTCTCTGTATATTTACCCGAATTAGTTTTTTGAATTGAAGTAATTTGGTAAATTGGAAGATTTAAAAAATTAAATATTTTTGCACATACATTCGCTTGATTTATCACAAAATCATCAAAGTTAATTATATTTAAATTTTCTTGAGGGAAAAAATTTAGCCAATTTTCCATTTGCTCATCATAATAACCTCGTTTACAATAAGAGTATGTGAGAAAAGCATTTGCTGAATGTTCAGGATTTTTCAGTAATTTATTAAAATCATTAGTAATCCTATCTTCTTCCAACTTTACTGCCTCTGCAAACGATACATTTTCCCTCCCACGTATTTGATTGTGATGGTAATGTGATAAGGCTCTATCAATAGGGTTTCTGACAATTAGAATAAGTTTAGCATTGGGTGTTACCTCATAAACTAATTCTGGTACACAAGGATGAATGAAAAAAGGAGTTGCATCACCTTCTAACGGTGTATAGCCGATTTGCCGCTCTACTTTACGTTTATTATATTTAGTGGAAAAATTTGCTTTATAAAAGTTTATCCCATGATTTCGATTAGAAGGATTATTAAAAAAGTGAACTTCTTTATTTAATCTATGAATGATTCCAGGATGTTTGCACAAACATTCGTAAAGTGAACTAGTGCCACTTTTCTGTACTCCGATAATATAAAAATCGGGTAAATCACCAAGTTTTAACAATGTTTTACAAAAAAATTTAGCATTACTAATGCTAGTCAATATTTGATATTTTAAGTAATTAAGTTGATTGTATTTATCCATGATTGCTAGTTTGTTATGCATCAATTAATTTTTTAAAATTTTATATAGCAAAAAATAAAAAATAGAATACCATAGCTAAAGTATAGGATTTAAATATCGTTTATTGAAATCTTATAAGCTGATATTAAAATTTTATTTATACTATCAACTCTTTGATTAGTTTGACAAAGCTGGCTAATATGCTGACGACCATATTTTCCCATTTGCTCTGCTAAACCCGGATTATTTAGCAATTTTATAATACATTCTGCCATTGCTTCATAATCAAATTCTCTTACTAAAAAGCCTGTTTTTCTATCAATTACTTGCTCAGGAATACCGTTATGAAGTGTTGAAATAATAGGTAATTCTAGTGCAGCAGCTTCAGCTAAAGAGATTCCAAACCCTTCTTGATCTCCACTGGGTGCAGTCACACTATGCTGTGCAAAAACCCAATGTTGATTAACAATAGGTAAAGCCTCTGCACGCGGTAAAGCTCCATAAAGTTTAACAGAATCATCCAACCCCAGTTTCTCAATTCTTTGTTTAACTCTTGGCATTTCTGAACCATCACCTATCAGAGAAAGTTGAGCATCTGGAACTTGCTTTTTTACCAAAACAAAGGCTTCTACTAACGCTACTGGATGTTTTTTGGGTGTAAAACGTCCAATAAATACTACAGATGGTGGTAGAGATTTGCGTTCATTCCAAGTTTTAGGAACTAGTCCTTCCAAATTAATTCCATATCTCACTACATAAATATTTTCTGATAGCGCACCTTCTAAAACTAATAATCGACGTATATGATTAGAAGCTACAATTAATGCCGAAGTGGTTTTAAAAATTTTTTTTAGTTCTTCTCTATAAGTTACATCATTTAAGGCAGAAGTAATATCTGCACCATGAAAATGCACTATAAATGGAATATTTAACTGCTCTAATACTGAATAAGCTAACGCCGCAACAGTACCAAAGTCAATATAAGCCACATCTGGCTGATACTTTTTCAAAACAGGTAGCAATGATTTATGCGCTTGTTTCAATCGTCTTTGATAAGTCCAAAATTCTCCTCGTTTTCCTAAAAAATTGTCTATCCGAAAACCTAGTTTATCAACTATTGAGCTTATAGTTAAAAATCGCACCTCATCAATTTCTAAATTCGTATTTATAGAATAGGAATTAGAATTAGTGAATATTCTTATTAATTGACCTGATTTACTCAAATTTTCTGCTAGGTCTGTCACAAAAGTTTCAGATATTAGACCAAAGTTGGCAGTTATATACGCAATTTTCATACTCTTACACTATGGAAGATGGTACAGTCAAAATCTGTTGATTTAGCGAGTTGTTTTAGTAATAGTCTAGTATTGACATTTCTTCTCGACAGATTTCTTCTATCTTTCTAAGATTTGAAGAACCAAAAAAATCTATTAAAGATATACTAGATTTTCCTTTTGGTTGAAATTGAACATTTTTTATCGGATTAATATTGTTAACAATTTTCAGCTCTAATCTAGATGCCAATGATTCTATTTCACTTACCTTATTGGCTTGAAAATTTTCATATTTTATTGCTGTAAAGTTTGATTGGTTAGCAATATAAAATTGCAAAACCTTTTTGCAACGTAATGCTAAAGTTTCAATATAGTCTCTGCCTTTGTGTTTTAAAAGAGTGCCATCTAAGACATGATACCAATTATAAGGAAATTTTTCCCTTAATTTATGCCATAAATTTAAATGTAAATCATTTAAATTACCTGGTATATCTAATCGATTTAAAATACTACGAATATTAGAGCGTGGATCTCTCAATACAAATATCTTTTTAGCAGATGGAAATCTTAAAGTAGTTTTGTTGACAAAGAAAGTAAATGTTGGATCTTTAATTATATCTTTGGAAAAGTAGTATTTGCTTTTATTAACAATTTCATCAAAGGAGTATTCTCTTTTTAATAATTTTTCCTCCATATCACCGAAAAAACAAAGAATATCAACACAGTAAGTAAGATTTGTAGCCTCTCCTAATAATGCCGTAACAGCGGAAGTTCCAGATTTCTGATTGCCAAACACAAAAATTGGGTTTGGGTTTATTTGGGATGTATAGCATCGCCATGAGTTTTGGACTCGGTAACAAAGAGAAGACAAGCTACGACGCGGATTGTCTATAAAATTAAAATATTTAGCAGACGCAGATTTGATCATACTGAATAATTTTTTTTCTCATTTTTTTGTCATTAATTAATTAATTAATTAATTAATTAATAATTAATTAAAGTAGCTAGTTGATTGAACTAATATTTTTTTAATCTTTTCAAAAGAATGTTCTTGCAAAAAGTGTAGGATGCTTTGATTTTCTATTGCTGGGCTGAGACGGGCAAGCTCCTCAATTTTCGTAGCTATACTTTGAGCATCTCCCTCGACAGCAGTTTTCCAGTTAAATTTATTAACAGTTTTTTGCATTATAAATCCCTTATCAACAATGACTGGCTTGCCATGCGCCATTACTTTAGTCAAAATGTTACTACTAAATGGAAAATTTTTATAGTGTAAATATACAATATCTGATAAATTAATTAATGCTGAAAATTCATTTTCATTTTTTATGAAATAATTAATATCTATATAGGAACTTTGTGCAAGCCTTTCTTGCTTGCCGATGAGTTCATTTATAAATAAATTATATTTTTCTAGATCTTGATCACTTTTTTGGGGTAATTTAAGTTTACCTAAAACCAGAATAAAATATTTATTCAAATCTAATTTAGAAACAGACTCTAAAAATAATGGAAAATTTTTCCTTGGGGTTAAGTTTCCTAATAGCGAAACAATTTTTTTGCCTTGAGAAGCTTGTGCGATTTGATTTAACAAGCCTTGATTGATATCATTGCTTTCAAAGCTTATTGTATTAATAATTTCAGGTAAATGAAGACAATTTAAATGTTTAAATCGTTTGATAAGAAAGCGTTGATAAAGTGGTTGAAGAACAAGAATTGCTTTGCAAGAATGCAATGAAAAATTTTTCTCTGCATTGAATCTTAGTCTACTTTTCTCGTGTCCATCTGTAATTTTTAATTTATAGGATGGAGTAATTAATAATCCAATCCATTGCTTAGGAAAAAAAAATCTAGAAATTTCTACTGGAACAGCAGGCATCATGGAGTCTGTGTGGTGAAAAAATACTGGTGTTTTTCTATCTAAGTTAGACATTATTCTCCTAACAGTGATTAAATTAATTAAGGAAGCAAATTTAATGTATTTTTTTAAAGGTATTTTGTTCAAAAAAGAATCTATAAACATTAAAAATCGACGTAAAATTTTATCTATTAATTTCACCTCTATATCAATAACCTTGGTATTTTCAATATTAATTTTTTCAATATTTTTTTTTAGTAACTCATTATTTGCACAACAGGCATAAACAAGATCGTATTCTTGAGTGAGCATAGAGAGAATATTCATAAAATAAAATTCTGCGTGTCCGCCTCCATTTTCTCCTAAAATACACAAATCTATTAAAAGTATTTTTTTTATTTTCACTGAGTTATAGTCAGATTGATTGAACACTATTCTTTAAAAGTTTGCCCAAGCGCCTGCTGCTCCAATTGCATATAAGCGAACTGTAGTTAAGCACTGAATCTGTAGAGGGGAATCATATCACCCCATTCCTTCATACAGTTTCTATTGATAAAATCCGGATAAATAGAGAGCGATCGCATATTTTTTTGACTTCCTAGAAATTGAATCGATTACAGGGCTTTACCCAACTAGCTCTAAGCAGCGATCGCATCATAATCAATGAGGCAAATTACTTGACCGCTTCTAGATTAAGACTCACAGGATAGTACTTTCCGTTAATTAAGGCTTTACGAGCCGAAAAATCATCAAAAGTCGTTAATTCACAGGAACCTGGTTGCCATTCTTGAACTTGCTTAAATCCCGTCTCGATCAAGAGATTTTTTAGGCTTGTCCTGTTAAAGGCTGTCAAGTGAAAGTTGAATTTATAGTTTTGACCTCCCATGAGCATACGAAGAATGGTATTAATATCACTATTATTATCGTTGTAAATATTCAGTAGCAAATCAAAATCAGGCACAGATAAGCGCAAGGTTCCGCCTGTATTCAACACTCTAAACCACTCGTTTAACACTTTCATAACCTTACTATGAGGAATATGCTCCAGGCAATGACATGCATATATCAGATTTACGCTATTGTCTCTAAAAGAAGCCAGATTGTCTATTGCGCGTATGTAATGTACATGGGGAGCAGGTAAGCCATCAATGTTAATGAACTTTGGATGATTAATAGAACCACACCCTAAATGTAACTTGACTCCTTCGTTTTTCAACTTGGGAAATGGAGGGCGCAGAAACTGTCTTTGAAGCTTTCCGTAAGCGGTTTTTGCTTCAAGCTCAAATGCACGCCATTGAGAACGATACTTGTTACGAAATGATGTCGTTAACAACCTCACGAAAGATATCATTTTCAAGAAAACTCCCAGTAATGTTCTACGGCTATAGTAGTTCTATTTTGAGTAGGTGGAAATTTTGAATTGTAAACATCGTTATCAACTATTTCAAGCGTGGCTATATTTTCCTCCCAACATAACCATTCAGCCATTGGAATAGCTAAGCCTAAACTAATCAAATAATTCCCAGAGGCTAATGGTAGACAAGGAATAATACAGTCTGTATACGATTCTCCTTCTGGAATCGTAAGTTCTAATCCACTAAGAGGTCGAGTAGAATATTGAATTAGCTTATTTCCAAAAGGTGTAGAAATTTCTAATACTACTGAACCATTAGAAATATTTTTAGGTGAATAGTAATGAATCCTAATTCTTAGATAGTCCCAAGTTTTAGTAATTAACTTAAGCTGAGAATCTCTATTTAGTAAAGACAACTCAAGAATTTGAAAGTTATTATAGTTGATTTCTTTTTTGTTTTTCTTAAATAGGGTTCCCGGTGAATAAACATTAAGTATTTGAAATGACATTAAATAATGGCTAATAGTTTTTTTGACTGAGCCAATGCAATCAATCTGACCAGCCTTAAGATGAATTCCTTGATTGCATAAACTTCCAATAGTTCCCATATTGTGGCTGACAAATAAAACAGTTCGCCCTTCTTTTCCTACATCTTCCATCTTTCCTAAACACTTCTTCTGAAACTGAGCATCCCCAACTGCCAAAACCTCATCCACCACCA